>NZ_JAPVLS010000047.1:0-73100 GCF_027158125.1 Streptomyces sp. H39-C1 | reverse complement strand
GCATTCCGTCACCCGAGTCCCCGGCGAACCGGATGATCACCCGGTCCAGCCGCTGGACCTCCTTGGCCGGTTTGCGCTGTTCACCGAGCAGCGGCTGTCCTACGGCTGGGCTGCTGACCTGGCTGGTCACTGAATCGGACCTCCTTCGAGGCGGCGGCTCACGGACACGGTCATGACCGTTGATCCCACCCACATGGTACGGGGGTAAGGGTCACCTTCCTGGGGTTTGACCGCATCCGGAACGTCGCGCTGAGCTTCCTGTGTGCCGCGTTGTGCCACGGTTCCATCGCCCCCCGAAGCCCTCACTCGTAAGACGCTGTCGCGTGCTGCTTCAGTTCTACGACCGCGCGCATGAGCGGGACTCAATGCCGGTGCGTGCTGCTCCGTACCGGTGTGTGGTGCGCCGCGCCGAATGCGGGGCGCACCATGCCAGCATCTGACACTTTGTCAGATGATCATGAATTGAGATAGGTGAGTACGGCCAGCACCCGGCGGTGATCCCCGCCACTCGGTGCCAGCCCCAGTTTCAGGAAGATATTGCTCACGTGCTTCTCCACCGCGCCGTCGCTCACCACCAGCTGAGCGGCCACCGCGGAGTTGGTCCGGCCCTCGGCCATCAGGCCCAGCACCTCGCGCTCGCGCGGAGTGAGCCCCGCCAGAACGTCCTGCTTCCGGCTCCGGCCCAGCAGCTGCGCCACGACCTCGGGGTCCAGCGCGGTACCGCCCTGGGCCACCCGGACCACGGCGTCCACGAATTCACGGACCTCCGCCACCCGGTCCTTGAGCAGATAGCCGACGCCGCGGCTGCTGCCGGCCAGCAGCTCCGTCGCGTACTGCTCCTCGACGTACTGCGACAGCACCAGCACACCCACCCCGGGATGCTCCCGGCGCAGCTGAACGGCGGCCCGCACACCTTCGTCCGTATGGGTGGGCGGCATCCTGACGTCCGCCACCACCACATCGGGGAGATTGCCCTCGTCCGCCATCTCTCCGATGACCTTGATCAGCGCCACGGCGTCGCCCACTCCCGCGACGACATCGTGACCCCGGTCGGTCAGCAGCCGGGTCAGGCCCTCCCGAAGCAGTACCGAATCCTCGGCGATGACGACCCGCACCCTGTCTCCCACGTGTTCCAGCCCCCCACATTCGATGTGACCACCCCAGCATTCCAGTATCGGGACCCGGGATGGGGAGCCTGCCGCCCCTAATCGCCGGACGGTCCCGGATTTCCGGGTCCGGCCGGCGATGAGGGGCGTGGGGTGGGGGCGGATTCAGCGGGCGGAGGCCGCGGGGAATCCGGGGAGTCCCAGGGGTGGCCCGGCCGCTGCCGGGGGTCCCGGCGGGTGTCACACCCGCCAGGGGAGCTCGGCGGTGATGCGCGTCGGGCCGCCGGGCGGGGAGTCGACGGCCAGCACACCGTCGACGGCGTCGAGCCGCTCCATCAGCCCCGCCAGCCCCGAACCGGCCGCGGTGTCGGCACCGCCGACGCCGTTGTCGGAGACGTACAGCATCATCCGGTCCGCCGACCGCCAGATGTCGACCTGGGCCTTCGAGGCCCCGCTGTGCTTGCTGATGTTCTGCAGCAGCTCGGAGACCGTGAAGTACGCGATGCCCTCGATCGCGGGCACCGGGCGGGCCGGCAGGTCCACGGTCACGCTCACCGGCACCGTGCAGCGCGTGGCGACCGCCGACAGGGCCGGGCCGAGACCGCGGTCGGTGAGGATCGCGGGGTGGATGCCGCGGGCCAGGTCGCGCAGCTCCTGGAGGGCGATCTTCACCTCGCCGTGTGCCTCGCCGACCATGACGGCCGCGGCCTGCGGGTCCTCCAGCAGCTTCTCCTTGGCCAGGCCGAGGTCCATCGCCAGTGCGACGAGCCGGGCTTGCGCGCCGTCGTGCAGATCGCGCTCGATGCGCCGCAGGTCGGCCGCCGCGTGGTCCACGACGACTCCTCGGTCGGACTCCAGCTCGGTGACCCGGGTGGCCAGCTTCGACGGGCCGAGCAGCCCCGACACCATCAGCCGGTCGACGTGCGCCATGCCGCGGAACATCCACGGGGCGGCGATGACGAGGACCAGGCCCACGCTGGAGGTGAGCACCATGTCGCCGGCGGTGTGCAGGTACCAGCCGCCACCGTTGTCGTCGCCGTCCAACTGCAGCCCCGCCTGGCCGAGGTAGACGGGGAAGATCCACCGCCACAGCGGGTAGGTCAGGAAGCCCCAGCCGTAGAAGAAGAACGAGATCGACACGCAGAAGCTGAAGACCGCCCACGGGAAGTGCAGGAAGCAGTAGAGGGCGTGCCGCCAGGAGACGCCGCTCTTGAGCTGGGCGCCCAGCCACCCCATGAAGCCGCCCTTGGCGGCGCGGACCGGGCCCGGCTCCGGCACGTCGTGACGCAGCAGCGCGCGCGCCCGGGCCCGCTCGATGATGCCGATGCCCCGGCAGCCCGCGAGGCCCGCGGCCAGGACCGGCAGGCCGAGGAAGGTGATGAGGAGGCCCGCACCGACCGAGAGCATCGTCACGACGTAGACGAAGCTGAAGATGCCCATGGGCAGGTTCAGCAGCAGGTATGCCAACTCACGCCAGGTCCTCGCCTCGAACGGCGCGCGAAGCACCGCTGGGACGCGGTGCTCGCGCGGTGCCGGCGAAAAATCGTAGGCCATGGTTCCGTCCGTCCTCTGGTTTCTGCTCCCTTATGACATACAGCCTGGTCGAACGGCGCCTCCCCGCCCATGGTGCGGATCGGCGTGTTCGGGAGGGGGATATCCCTACCCCGCGAGGTGGCCCTGGCGTGCGGACCCGCTCCGGGGCGGTGTCTGCTCGCGGTCGCGCCAGGGGAGTTCGGCGGTGATGGTCGTCGGGCCGCCGACGGGGGAGTCCACGACGAGCAGGCCGTCGACGGAGTCGAGCCGCTCGGTCAGCCCGGCAAGGCCCGTACCGCCGGTGGTGCCGGCGCCGCCGTTCCCGTCGTCCCTGACCTGGATCATCAGCCGCTCCTGCGAACGCCACAGGTCGACACTGGCGGTGCGCGCGCCGCTGTGCTTGCTGATGTTCTGCAGCAGCTCGGACACGGTGAAGTACGCGATGCCCTCGATCGCCGCCGCGGGCCGGGCGTCCAGGTCGACACCGACCTGGACCGGCACCGTGCAGCGCGCGGCGACCGACGACAGCGCGGCGTTCAGACCGCGGTCGGTGAGGATCGCCGGATGGATGCCGCGGGCCAGATCACGCAGCTCCTGAAGGGCGATCTTCACCTCGCCGTGCGCCTCGCCCACCATCTTGGCCGCCGCCTCCGGGTCCTCCAGCAGCTTCTCCTTGGCCAGCCCGAGGTCCATCGCCAGCGCGACGAGCCGGGCTTGCGCCCCGTCGTGCAGATCGCGCTCGATCCGCCGCAGATCGGCCGCCGCATGGTCCACGACCACCCCCCGGTCCGACTCCAGCTCGGCGATCCGCCGCTCCAGCTCGTCCGACGGCTGCAGCAGCCCCCGCACCATCACCCGGTCCACGGTGGTCAGCCCGCGCGCGATGAAGCCGAGCGCGGGCCAGGCGACGAAGAGCGAGGCGAAGGTGACGGTGAAGGTGAGGATGCCCCAGGGCAGCCGGATGGCGAAGTACAGCGCGTGCCGCCAGGCGACCGGGTCCTTGAGCGTCGCCCACAGCCACGGCAGGAAGCCGAAGGTGCTCGGCCGCATCGGCCGGGGATCGTCGATCACCACACCCAGCAGCTCCCGGGCGCGCGCCCGCTCGAGTTTGCCGAGCAGCCGGCAGCCGACGAGCCCGCCCGCGAGCAGGGGCAGTCCGATCACCGTGACCGACAGCCCGATACCGATCGCCAGCATCGTCACGACGAAGACGAAGCCGATGATCACGATCGGCAGGTTCAGCAGCAGATACCCGACTTCCTTCCAGGTCACCGCGCCGTACGCGAGCCGCGGTGGCGGCAGCGGGGCGGGTTCGGCGGAGGTCGGGACAGCAGGACTCGGGCTCATGCTCCCAGCCTGCCGGTAGGGGCGGCCGGAGCGCCATGGGGTTCATAGGGCGGGACAAGGTGGGGTTAACCCCCCTGACGCCTGCACGGCCGCTTCCCGCGCTCAAGTCAGGGCCTAGACTCCCTCCGTATAGATCGTCTAAAGATCCACTGGGATCGCTGGACAACGAGGGAACGAGGGGCGGACGGACGTGGACTACTTCCACGGCTACTCGGTCGTCGGTCTGGTCGCGGTGGTCGGGGTGCTCTTCGTGGCCGTGGCCTTCGGCGCCGGGCGGCTTTTGCGGCCGGTCGTGCCGACACAGGAAAAGATGCTCACGTACGAGTGCGGGGTCGACCCCGTCGGCGAGGGCTGGGCGCACACCCAGATCCGCTACTACGTGTACTCCTTCCTCTACGTCATCTTCGCGGTGGACACGATCTTCCTGTTCCCCTGGGCGACGGTCTTCGCCGCACCCGGATTCGGCGCGACCACGCTGGTGGAGATGTTCGTCTTCATCGGCTTCCTGGCCGTCGGCCTGCTCTACGCCTGGAAGAAGGGCGTCCTCGAATGGACGTGACCCCCGTGACTCCCGCGACGTCCGGTCCCGGTGCCTCCGGTGCCTCCGGTGCTTCCGGTCCGGACGGGAGCGAGGTCCAGTACCTGCCGGAACCGCGCCGGCTGGGCACGCTCGCCCGGCTCGCGCCGGAACCGATGAAGGTGATCCTGAACTGGGGCCGCCGCTACAGCCTGTGGGTCTTCAACTTCGGACTCGCCTGCTGTGCGATCGAGTTCATCGCGGCGTCGATGGCCCGGCACGACTTCATCCGGCTCGGCGTCATCCCGTTCGCCCCCGGCCCCCGGCAGGCCGACCTGATGATCGTCTCCGGCACCGTCACGGACAAGATGGCGCCGGCCGTGCGGCGGCTCTACGAGCAGATGCCCGAGCCGAAGTACGTCATCTCCTTCGGCGCCTGCTCCAACTGCGGCGGCCCGTACTGGGACTCCTACTCCGTCACCAAGGGCGTCGACCAGATCATCCCCGTCGACATCTACGTGCCCGGCTGCCCGCCGCGGCCCGAGGCGCTGCTCCAGGGGATCCTCAAGCTCCAGGAGAAGATCGCCCGCGAGTCCCTCGCCGACCGGTACGCCGACGGCCCGGTGGCCCGCCCGTCCGTGGCGGCCCTGAGCAGCAAGCTGATCGCCGCACCGCCGACGCCGGGGGAGGACCAGCGATGACGACCTCGGAACCGGGTGCGCCGGAGGCAGAGCCGGGCGCCGTGCCGGCGGCAGAGCGGGACGCCGAGGCGGCGTCGGAGCCGGGCACGACTCCTGACGCTGAAACCGGTGCTGAACGGCCGCCGTCGCCGGGTGTCGAGCCGGGCACGGCGCCGAGCGCTGAACCCGGCGCGAGTTCAGACGCTGCTCCGGCCGCCGTCGAGCCGGCCGCGGCCGAACCGCCGGCCGTCGCGCCGGTTCCCGCCGAGCCGGCCGTCGGGTGGCTGCCCGGTGCCGCGGCCGGGATCTTCGGGGCCGAGGCCACGGCCGTGGAGGCGTTCGGTCTGCTGACCGTGGACGTTCCGGTCGGCTCGTGGATCGCCGCGCTGGAGATCGCCAGGGACAAGCTCGGCTGCACCTACTTCGACTGGCTGAGCGCCGTCGACGAGGCCGCCGCGGGCTTCCGGGTCTGCGCGCACCTCGTGTCGCTGCCCGGTGCCGCGGCCGACGGCCGCATGGTGCGGCGGCTGCTCGTCCGCACCACCGTCCCGCACTCGGCGGCCGTGCTGCCGACTGCTATCGACGTCTTCGCGGGCGCCGGCTGGCACGAGCGCGAGACCCACGAGATGTTCGGCATCGACTTCACCGGCCACCCGCACCTGGTGCCGCTGCTGCTCCCCGACGAGTTCGAGGGCCATCCGCTGCGCAAGGACTTCGTCCTCGCGGCCCGCGTCGCCAAGGCATGGCCGGGCGCCAAGGAGCCGGGCGAATCGGAGCACGGCGGGCCCAAGCGCCGGACGATGCTCCCGCCGGGCGTCCCCGACCCGAACGAATGGGGCCCGCTCAAGGGCCAGCTCCCGCCGGCCCCGGCCCGCCCCGCCCGCACCCCGCGGGCGGCGGGCGCGGCCGGTGCCGCGCGCGGTGCGGCTGCTGCCGGTGCGGGTGCCGCCGCCGAGCGGCCGGCCCGCCGGCCCCGCCCGGCGAGCGACCAGCCCGACGCCCCGTGGCAGCAGGCCCCGGCGGAGAAACCCGCACCGGTGGCACCGCCGACCGAGAAACCCGCGCCTGTCGGGAAACCGGCTCCGGCTACGGAGACCGCTCCGCCTGCCGAACCCGCACCGCCCGCTGAACCTGCTCAACCCGCCCCGGCCACCCCGCCGGAGACCCCCGACACCGAGGGAGGACCGACCCCGTGAACGACATCCTCGATGTCGCGCTGCGGCTCGTCGCCGTTCTCGTCGTCTTCCTCACGTTCCCGCTCCTCGTCGGCCAGGCCGAGCACAAGGTGATGGCCCATATGCAGGGCCGGCTCGGCCCGATGTACGCGGGCGGCTTCCACGGGTGGGCCCAGTTGGTCGCCGACGGGGTGAAGTTCGCGCAGAAGGAGGACATCGTCCCGGCCGAGGCCGACCGGCGGATCTTCCAGCTGGCGCCGGCCGTCGCGCTGCTCCCCTATCTCCTGGTGCTCATCGCCATTCCGGTCGGCCCGAACGGTTTCGTGGGACAGGCCATCGACGCGGGGCTGTTCTTCGTGCTCGCGGTGATGGGCGTCGGGGTCCTGGGGTCGCTGATGGCCGGCTGGGCGTCGGCCAACAAGTTCTCGCTGCTCGGCGGGTTGCGTACGGCCGCGCAGCTGATGGCCTACGAACTGCCGATGCTGCTGGCGGCGGCCTCCGTCGCGATGGCGGCGGGCACACTCTCGCTCCCCGGGATCGTCGACGCGTACCAGTGGTGGTGGACGCCGTGGCAGATCGTCGGCGCCCTCGTCTTCTTCATCGCGGGCCTGGCCGAACTGCAGCGCCCGCCGTTCGACATGCCGGTCGCCGACTCGGAGATCATCTTCGGTGCGTACACCGAGTACACGGGTCTGCGCTTCGCGCTGTTCCTGCTCGCGGAGTACGCGGGCATCGTCGTGCTGTGCGGGCTGACCACCGTTCTCTTCCTCGGCGGTTGGCACGGTCCGTGGGCCGACAGCGTCGGCTGGGTGTGGACGCTGCTCAAGACCGCGGTGCTCGCCTTCGTCGTCATCTGGCTCCGGGTCACGTATCCGCGGCTGCGTGAGGACCAGCTGCAGAAGCTCGCCTGGACCGTCCTCATTCCGCTCGCCCTGGCGCAGATCGCGCTCACCGGCGTCGTCAAGGTGGTGATCTCGTAGTGGCCCACCCGTCTCCCACCCCCGCCCTTCCAACGACTCCCTCCGGGAGCTCCTCTCGATTTCCCGGCCACGGCTTGGCCAAAGGCCTTGCCGTCACCCTCAAGGCGATGACGCGCCGTTCCGTCACCGCGCAGTACCCCGACGTGCAGCCCGATCTGCCGCCGCGCAGCCGCGGCGTCATCGCGCTGTTCGAGGAGAACTGCACGGTCTGCATGCTGTGCGCGCGCGAGTGCCCCGACTGGTGCATCTACATCGACTCCCACAAGGAGACGACGCCCGCCACCGCGCCCGGCGGGCGGGAGCGCAGCCGCAATGTGCTCGACCGCTTCGCCATCGACTTCTCGCTCTGCATGTACTGCGGGATCTGCATCGAGGTGTGCCCCTTCGACGCGCTGTTCTGGACGCCGGAGTTCGAGTACGCCGAGACCGACATCCTCGAACTGACCCATGAGCGCGACAAGCTCCGCGACTGGATGTGGACGGTGCCGGCCCCGCCCGCGCTCGACCCCGGTGCCGAGGAGCCCAAGGAGATCGCCGCCGCCCGCAAGGCGGCGGACAAGCTCATCGCCGCGCAGCAGGCGGAGCAGGCGGCGCAGGCCCAGTCGGCCGGACAGGCCGGACAGGCCGGACAGGCCGGGCAGACACCACCGGAGAGCGGCGCATGAGCCTCGCAGCCGCCGCCGCGGCCCCTTCCGGATTCCTGTCCCCGACCGGGGTCGAGATCGCCTTCGTCCTCGTCGGTATCGCCACCCTCGGCGCCGCCCTGATCTCCGTCACCACCAAGCAGCTGGTGCACGCCGCGCTGTGGCTGGTGGTCGCGCTCGGCGGGCTCGCCGTCGAGTACCTGCTGCTGACGGCGGAGTTCATCGCCTGGGTGCAGGTGCTGATCTACGTCGGTTCCGTCGTGGTCCTGATCCTGTTCGGGCTGATGCTCACCCGGGCGCCCATCGGCCGCTCCCCGGACGCGGACTCCGACAACCGCTGGGTCGCGGTCACGGTGGCGGCCGCCTCCGCGATCACCCTGGTCTGGGTGGTCGTCGACGCGTTCCGCACCACGTGGATCGAGCTGGACGGTTCGGTCCAGGGCTCCACCAAGGTCACCGGGCAGACCCTCTTCCAGCACTGGGTGCTGCCGTTCGAGGCGCTGTCGGTGCTGCTGCTCGCCGCCCTGGTCGGTGCCATCGTGCTGTCCCGCAAGAACCAGGACCAGGACAAGGAGAGCTGATGCACCTCGCCTATCCCGCCGTGCTCGCGGTCCTCCTCTTCTCCATCGGGCTCTACGGCGTCCTCGGCCGCCGCAACGCGATCCTCGTCCTGATGTCCGTCGAGCTGATGCTGAACGCGGTCAACCTCAACCTCGTCGCGTTCGACGTCTGGCTCCGCGACACCCTGCACGCCGGCCAGGCGCTGACGCTCTTCACCATCACCATCGCCGCCGCCGAGATCGGCATCGGCCTGGCGATCGTGCTGCTCGTCTACCGCAACCGCGGCAGCTCCGACGTCGACAGGCTCACCGACCTCGCCGAGAACGGCCTCGCCGGAACCGGTCCGGCCGGCGCGGGCAGCACGCCGGACGCGGCGGCAGACGAGAAGGCAGAGGCCACCGCGTGACCCTCACGACCCTTGCCGCGCTGGTCCCCATCCTCCCGTTCCTCGGCGCGGCCGCCGGACTGCTGCTGGGCAGGCGGGCCCCCGGATTCGTCCGGCCGCTCGCCGTACTGCCGACCGCGGCGGCCTTCGTGCTGGCCGCGGTCGTCGCCGTGCGGCAGGGCAGCGGCGCGCCCACCGACGCCGCGACCCGGCTCACCCCGACCGGCTCGGTCCCCATCGACCTCGCCCTGCACCTGGACGGCTTCGCCGTCCTGATCGCGGTGCTCGTCGGCCTCGTGGCGACCTGCGTCCAGCTCTACTCGACGGCGTACCTGCGCGACGATCCCCGTTACCCCTCCTACGCCGCCCTGGTCTCCCTCTTCACCGCCGCCATGTTCCTGGTCGTCTACTCCGGCGACCTGATGGTGCTGCTGGTCGGCTGGGAGATCATGGGCATCTGCTCGTACTTCCTGGTCGGCCACTACTGGGAGACCGAGGTCGCCCGCGCGGCGTCCATGAAGGCGTTCCTCGTCACCAAGCTCGGCGACGTCCCCTTCATCATCGGCGTCTTCGCGCTCGCCACCGACGCGGGCACCTTCCGCATCAACGGGATCCTCACCGCCGCCACCCACGGCCAGCTCCAGCACCCGACGATCGTCGCGCTGCTGCTGCTCGCCGGAGTCGCGGGCAAGTCCGCCCAATTCCCGCTGCACACCTGGCTGCCCGACGCGATGGCCGGCCCGACGCCGGTCTCCGCGCTGATCCACGCCGCGACCATGGTCGCGGCCGGCATCTACCTCGTCGCCCGGCTGCTGCCCGTCTTCACCGCCAGCGCGGCCGCGCTCGTGGTCCTCGCCGTGATGGCCGCCGTCACCATGATCGGCTCGGGTCTCGCGGCCCTCGCCCAGGACGACATCAAACGGGTACTGGCCTATTCGACGATCGGCCAGCTCGGTTACATGGCCGGCGCGCTCGCCGTGGGCGACCGCAGCGCCGCCGTCTTCCACCTCCTGTCCCACGGCGCCTTCAAGGCGCTGCTCTTCCTCGGAGCGGGCGTGGTCATCCACGCGGCCGGCACCAACTCGCTCTCCGCGATGTCCCGTATGGGCGACCTCGGCAAGCGCGCCCCGGACGCCATGTGGACGATGGGCATCGCCCTGGCGGCGCTCGCCGCCCTGCCTCCCTTCTCCGGCTTCTTCTCCAAGGAATCGGTGCTGCGCGCCGCCGAGCACGCCTCCGGCGGCCACACCGACGGCGTGCCGTCGGCGGTCGGCTGGACCGTGCTGGCCGCCGGGCTGATCACCGCCGTGCTCACCGCCGGCTATGCCACCCGGCTTTTCCTGCTCGCCTTCCGGGGCAGCGGGCCGCGCGCCGCCGACCACGGCCGTGAGCCCGCGATCATGAACGCCGTCCTGTGGGTGCTCGCCGTCCCCAGCGTCGCGTTCGGCATGATCGCCCTCGTCCCGTCGGTCTTCGACCTCCCGAAGTGGTTCGACGGCACCGAGCTCACCCCGACCCTCCTCACCTCCGTCCTCGGCATCGGCCTCGCCCTCGTCGGCGTCCTCGTCACCTACGGCGCCTGGACGGCCGGTGCCGCCCGCCGGTCCGCCGCCCCGCTCGGCGCGATCGGCGCCGACTCGGGCGCCGAGCCTGCCGAGGCGGAAGCGACCGCCATCGCCGCGCACACCGCCGTCTACGGCGACATCGCGTCGTCCGACGACCCGGCCGACCCGGGCCGGCTGCTCCTCGGCCGCCTGCACCGCCACGCGGCGAGCGGCTTCCACCTCGACGCCGTCTACACGGCGCTCTTCGTCCGACCGGTGCTCGCCGCCGCGAACCTCGTCCGCTTCCTCGACCGCGAGGTCGTCGAGACCTACGTACGGGGAGCGGGCGCGGCGCCGCGCCTGCTCGGCGCGGCCGTCCGGCGCGCCCAGACCGGAAATGTCCAGACCTATCTCAGCGCGCTGCTGGCCGGTGCCGTCGTACTCGCCGTCCTCGTCGCCGTCGGAGCGTGAGCCGTGAACGACACCGCCCTCCAGTACGTGCTCGCAGGCATCGTGGTCCTGCCCCTGCTCGGTGCCGTCGGAGCCCTGCTCCCCGCGCCGCCCGGCCTCCGGGGACGCAACCCGGACCAGGCCGTGCTCCGCCACGGCGTCACGGTCACCGGCGCCGTACTGATCCTCGCGATCGTCCTCGCGGCCGGCTTCGACCACGACCACCCGGCGACGATGCAGGCCAGCACCGACCTCAAGTGGATCCCCGCCCTCAACATCCACATCCATCTCGGCGTCGACGGCATCTCGCTCCCCCTCCTCGTCCTGACCGCGCTGCTGACCTTCCTCTGCGCGCTCCACAGCTACTTCAAAAGGCCCGCGGGCCCGTCCCCCAAGGCCTTCGTCGCCCTGCTCCTCGTCCTCGAAGCGGGCACCCTCAGCACCTTCGCCGTGCTGGACCTGATGCTCTTCTTCCTGGCCTTCGAGACCGTCCTCATCCCGATGTACTTCCTCATCGCCCGTTGGGGCGGCGCCGGACGCGAGGCCGCCTCGCTGCGCTTCATCCTCTACACCCTCCTCGGCTCCGTGATCATGCTGCTCGGCCTGCTGCTCATCGGGGTGAAAGCGGGCACATTCGACATGGTGGCACTCGCCACTGACAACGGGTCGTCGCTCGGTCACTCCACGCAGTTGCTCGCCGTCCTCGCCATCGGCATCGGCTTCGCGATCAAGGCCCCGATGTGGCCGCTGCACAGCTGGCTCCCGGACGCCCACACCGCCGCGCCCACCGTCGGCTCCGTGCTGCTGGCCGGCGTCATGCTCAAGATGGGCACCTACGGATTCGTCCGTATCGCGCTGCCCGTCGCCCCGGACGGCATGCACACCTTCGCGCCCTACCTGGCCGCGTTCGCCGTCGTCGGCATCGTCTACGGGTCCCTCGCCTGCCTCGCACTGGCCCGCAAGGGAGCCGGCGGCGACCTGAAGCGCCTCATCGCCTACTCCTCCGTCGGCCACATGGGCTTCGTGCTGCTCGGCATCGCGACCCTCACCCCGACCGGTGTGAACGGGGCGCTCTTCGCGAACGTCGCCCACGGCCTCATCACCGGCCTGCTCTTCTTCCTGGTCGGCGCCATCAAGGACCGCTACGGAACGAGCGACCTCGACCGCCTCACCGGGGAGAACGGCGCGGCCCTGTACGGCAGGGCCCCCCGCCTCGGCGGCCTGCTCGCCTTCGCCGCCGTCGCCTCCCTCGGACTGCCGGGGCTGGCCGGCTTCTGGGGCGAGATGCTCGCCATGTTCGGCGCCTTCAAACCCGCCGACGGGCTCAGCCGCCCCACCTACCTGGTGTTCACGGCGGTCGCCGCGTTCGGCACCCTGCTCACCGCCGCGTACCTGCTGGCCGTCGTGCGCCGCGTCTGCATGGGGGACAAGGGCACCGCGGAGTCCGGGCAGCCGGTGCTGTCCGACGTCCACGGCTACGAGTTCGCCGCCTGGACCCCACTCGCCGCCCTCACCGTCCTCGCCGGCCTGTGGCCCGCGGCCCTCCTCGGCCTCACCGACCCGGCCGTGCGCTCGCTCCTCGGAGGCAGCTGATGAGCATCCCCGTCACCGGCTCCCACGCCTCCTCCCACGCGACCGGAACGCTCGCGGCGGACGCCGTCGGCTCCCTCGTGCAGTCCGTGGACTGGATCGCCATCGCCCCGGCGGCGATCCCCGCGGCCGTCGCGCTCGTCGTCCTGGTGGCC
The DNA here is from genome assembly GCF_027158125.1 of Streptomyces sp. H39-C1. Lineage (NCBI taxonomy): Bacteria > Bacillati > Actinomycetota > Actinomycetes > Kitasatosporales > Streptomycetaceae > Streptomyces > Streptomyces sp. H39-C1. The sequence goes on along the minus strand of NZ_JAPVLS010000047.1, from coordinate 60,433 downwards.
GACCTCTTCCTCCCCAAGGAGAAGAAGGCCCTGCTGGGCTGGGTCACCATCGCCGGCCTCGCCCTGGCCGGGCTGGCCCTGGGCCCGCTCCGGGCCGGCCACCGCAAGACGTTCTGCCTCACCACCGACCCCGGCGAATGCTCCTACGCGGCCGACCACTTCACCGTCGTCATCCAGCTCCTCGTCATCGGCGGCGCGCTGCTGACGGCGCTGCTGTCGATGCACGACATGGAGAAGTACCCGGCCGGCGAGTACTGGTTCCTGCTGCTGTCCTCGGCCGCCGGAGCCGCGCTGCTGCCCGCCTCCCGGGACCTGGCGACCCTGGTCGTCGCCCTGGAGGTCACGACGCTGCCCGCCTTCGCGCTCGTCGGCATCAAACGCGGCGACCGGCTCTCGTCCGAGGCCGCGCTCAAGTTCTTCCTCTCCTCCGTGGCGGCGACCGCCGTCACGCTGCTCGGCGTCAGCTTCGTGTACGCCGCCACCGGCACCCTCCACCTGGCGTCGATCGCGGACGGTCTGGGCGACGTACAGCCGCAGCTGGCGACGCTCGCCAAGGTCGGCGCGGTCCTCACCCTCGTGGGCTTCGCCTTCAAGCTCGCCGCCGCGCCCTTCCACTTCTGGGTACCCGACACCTACGTGGGCGCGCCGCTGCCGATCGCCGCGTACCTCTCGGTCGTCGGAAAGGCCGCGGGCTTCTCCGGCCTCATCCTCATCACCGTGATCGCGTTCGAGCCGTACGCCGACGTCTGGGGCCCGGTCGTCGCCGTACTGGCCGCCCTGACGATGACGGTCGGCAACGTCGCCGCGCTGCGCCAGCGCGCCGGGTTCGCGCACAGCGCGGTCCGGCTGCTGGCCTGGTCCTCCATCGGCCAGGCGGGCTATCTGCTGGTGCCGATCGCGGCCGCCGCGTACTCCGACGACCCGCAGCACCAGATCGGCACCACCGTGGCGTACGCCCTGATGTACGCGGCCGTGAACCTCGGTGCCTTCGCGGTGGCCGCCCTCGTCGCCCGAACGGCCCCCGCCAACCGCCTGACCGACTACCGGGGGCTCTACGCGAACCGCCCGCTGACGGCTCTCGCGCTGGCGTTCTTCCTGCTCTGCCTGGCCGGGCTGCCGCCGGGCGTCATCGGACTCTTCGCCAAGGTCGCGGTCTTCTCGTCGATCGTCGGTACGGGACCGGCCTGGCTGGCCGTCGTCATGGCCGTCAACGTGGTCATCGCGCTCGTCTACTACCTGCGCTGGACCGCGCTCCTGTTCGCGAAGCCGGAGGCCGGGCCGGCGGCGGCCACGGGCGCGGCGGACGGCACGGGAACGGTCTCCGGAGCGGTTGCCGGTGCGGTCGCCGTGGCGGTGCCCGCCACCCGGACGCCCGCCCCGCTCACCGCCGCCATCGCCCTCACCGCGGTCGCCGGCATCGTGCTCTCCGGCGTCCCGCAGCTGGTCCTCCGCTACGCCTCGGGGGCGCTGCTCTGACCCCGCCCGGGGCGTGTGCACAAGGGAACTAGCGGCCTTCCGGTGGCGTTGACCAGTACAGGAGGTTCTCCTAAGAGGGGAGAAGGTTCCCCCGCCGCACACCTTGGAGGGCGCACCGTGCACCGCCGGCACAATGGGCTGAAGACCGCCGTACTCCTCGGCGGTCTGTCCGCACTCATCCTCGTCATCGGCAGCTTCTTCGGCCGGACGGGGCTCATCGTCGCGCTCGTCATCGCGATCGGCACCAACGCCTACGCGTACTGGAACAGCGACAAGCTGGCTCTACGCGCGATGCGTGCCCGCCCCGTCAGCGAGTTCGAGGCCCCCGCGCTCTACCGCATGGTCCGCGAACTCTCCACGGAGGCGCGCCAGCCCATGCCGCGGCTGTACATCTCACCCACCGAAGCGCCCAACGCCTTCGCCACCGGGCGCAATCCGCGCAACGCGGCGGTCTGCTGCACCGACGGCATCCTGCAGATCCTCGACGAACGCGAGCTGCGCGGCGTGATCGGCCACGAGCTGAGCCATGTCTACAACCGCGACATCCTCATCTCGTCGGTCGCCGGCGCGCTCGCCTCCGTCGTCATGTTCCTCGTCAACTTCGCCTGGCTGATCCCCGTCGGCCGGTCCAACGACGACGAGGGCCCCGGCATCCTCGGCATGCTGCTGCTGATGATCCTCGGCCCGCTGGCCGCCTCCGTCATCCAGCTCGCCGTCAGCCGCTCCCGCGAGTACGAGGCCGACGCCTCCGGCGCCCGCCTCACCGGCGACCCCCTCGCCCTCGCCAGCGCGCTGCGCAAGCTGGACGCGGGCACCAAGCAGCTGCCGCTACCGCCTGAGCCGCGCCTCGAGACCGCCAGCCATATGATGATCGCGAACCCGTTCCGGCCCGGCACCACGTCGAAACTGTTCTCCACCCACCCCCCGATGGCCGAGCGCATCGCGCGCCTCGAACAGATGGCAGGACACCGCCCATGACGACGATCCTGAACATCATCTGGCTCGTGCTCTGCGGTATCTGGATGGCGATGGCCTATGCCGTCGCCGGCCTGGTCTGCTGCATCCTCATCATCACGATCCCGTGGGGCGTGGCCTCCTTCCGGATCGCCAACTACGCCCTGTGGCCCTTCGGCCGCACCACCGTCGAACGGCACGACGCCGGTGCGGGCTCCCTCATCGGCAACATCATCTGGATCGTCTTCGCCGGCTGGTGGCTGGCGCTGGGCCACATCGTGACCGGGATCGCCCTGTGCCTGACGATCATCGGCATCCCGTTCGGCATCGCGAACTTCAAGATGATCCCGCTCTCGCTGGTCCCGCTCGGCCGGGAGATCGTCCCCACCGACCGGCCGTTCGCCACACGCTGAGCGATCGCCCCCGGCCTCCTCAGCCCTCAGTCGCCCTGGCGGGCGGTGTCGACGAGCTTCTCGAAGAAGAACTCGTGCTTGAGGAACGAGGTGTCGTACTCGTGCCCGGGATACGGCGGGATCAGCTGCGCCGCCTGGAACAGCCGCCAGCCGTCGCACAGCGCGGCCACCCCCGTCCCGTACGGCGGTTCGTCGCTGTCCCCGGTCGTCGGCGACGTCGTGCCGGTCCCGTCGTAGGCGGACCACCCCACGACCTGGGAGTCCAGCGCCGACGTGGCCAGGTACAGCACCAGTACCCGCTGCCGCAGCGTGCTGGTGGCGCCCATGGTGGGGTCGAAGGTGGGGTCGAAGGTGGTGCTCATGCCTCGCTCCTCAGGTGCGCGGGGACGACGCGCTGCGGCCGGTTGGCGACCCGCGTCATCCAGTGGTCCAGGTCGTACGTGCTGTCGCCGGTCAGCGCCCGCCACAGCTTGATCCGGTTGTGGAACTCCAGCCGGGCGGCGGCCGCTTCGTACCAGGGGAAGCGCGTGCCCAGCTCGGCGGCGACCGCCGGGTCGGCGAGATCGCCGGTGTCCCACAGCCGCAGCTGCCGCACCGTCGGATTGAACCGGATCTTGAACATGTAGCGCGCGGCGTCGCTGTCGTTGCGCCGTCCGCCGTGCCAGATCCCGTGGTGCAGGAACACCACGGTCCCGGCCGGGCACACCAGCCGCGTCTGCCCGCGGAGGTTCTGGTAGCGGCCGGTGTCGCTCTCGTTGGTGCGCCGCAGATGGCTGCCGGGCACGCTCAGCGTGCCGCCCATCTCCAGCGTCACCGGCTGCGGGTAGTACATGAGCTGTACGTCGAACGCGTCCGGCCGTACGTCGATGATCGCGTCGGCGTGCAGCGGCTGCGCCTGCCCGTCCCGGGGCCGGCGGATGTGCACCGCGTGATGGTCGACGGTCGGCCCGGGCCCCACGAGGCTGCGCAACGCGCCCGCCACCACCGGGAGTTCGACGAGGTCGCGGGCGAACGACCCGCGCTCGTAAGCCTCCTCCAGCGGCGTCCCGTACGGCACCTCCGGTATCCCGGCCGCCAGGACGCCCATCGCCCGCTCGTTCATCTCCTCGGGTACGACCGCGTCCATGCGCAGCGAGCCGTGCGCCACGAAGTGCGCCATCTGGACGGAGCTCAACAGGCCCCTGTTCTCAGTGCTGGCTTCCGTGCTGGTTTCCATGCGCCAACGGTAGGAAGGAAACCCCTGGCAGCGCGTGGGTCACACTCACCACTACTGGTACGTTTTCACCATGGATGCCGTCGCCCTCCACCTCGACGAGCCACCTCGGGTGGTGAACCTCGGAGTCGGTGTCCACGGCCCCGCCGGCCACACCGATGTCTTCCGGCTCCCCGACCTGTGGCAGCTGCACCTCTACCGCTACACGGCCGATCTCACCGTCGACGGCACCCCGCACGCCATCCGGCCCGGCCGCGTCAGCCTCGTCCCGCCCGGCGCGACCGTCAGATACCGCTACCGCGGCCGCTCCGAGCACCTCTACGCCCATCTGCGCATCCCGGAGGCGGGCGAGCCCCGCAGCGTCCCCGTCATCCAGGACGCGGGCGCACAACTGCCCATGCTCTCCGCCCTGATGCTGCAGGCCGTGGCCGCCCAGCCCGGCAGCCCCGCCAGGACGGCGGCCGAGATCTGGGCCGTCCTGTGGCGCGTCGCCCACCTCACGGCCCCCGCCGCGTCCGACGGCCCGCACCCCGCCGTGGCCGCCGCCATCGCGCACATCGAGTCGCACCTCGCCGACCCGCTGACGGTCCCCGGCGTCGCCCGCGCGGCCGGCGTCTCGCACAACCACCTCACCCGGCTGTTCCGCGCCGCGACCGGCGACACGGTCGTCACCTACATCCGGCGACGCCGCCTGGAACGCGCCCGGCATCTGCTCGTGGAGTCGACGCTCTCCATCCCCGCCGTCGCCACCTCGGTCGGCATCGCGGACCTCCAGGCCTTCAACAAGGCCTGCCGCCGCGAACTCGGCGCCTCCCCGCGCGCCGTCCGGCAGGGCCCACCGGTGAACCGCGGCTCCGGAACGCGGTGAGGAACGCGGTGAGGAACGCGGTGAGGGCGGCAACCGGGGTTGTCCCGGCGGCCGCCCTCATCCACTTCACCACTCCACCGCTTCCCCCAACGGGTCAGCGGTAGTTCACGTACTGCAGAGCGAAGTCGAAGTCCTTGCCCTTCAGCAGCGCCTGAACGGCCTGCAGATCGTCCCGGCTCTTCGAGCTGACCCGCAGCTCGTCGCCCTGGACCTGCGCCTTGATGCCCTTCGGGCCCTCATCGCGGATGATCTTCGCGACCTTCTTGGCGTTGTCCTGCGAAATCCCCTCCTCGATTGAGGCGAAGATCTTGTACTCCTTGCCGGAGAGCTGCGGCTCGCCGGCGTCCAGCGACTTGAGCGAGATACCCCGCTTGACCAGCTTGGTCTCGAAAACGTCGAGGATCGCCTTGACGCGCTCCTCCGAGTTCGCCTGCATCAGAATCTTCTCGCCCGACCAGTCGATCGAGGCCCCGACGTTCTTGAAGTCGTAGCGCTGCGAGATTTCCTTCGCGGCCTGGTTGAGGGCGTTGTCGACCTCCTGCCGCTCGACCTTCGAGACGATGTCGAAACTGGAGTCGGCCATCTTGAGTTGGCTCCTTGGCTGTGATCCGTCAGTACCGCGACCCGTCCCCGGGCCGCCCTCCCAGCCTAGCCACCGCACCCGCCCCGAACACTGATCCATCAGGTGGCGAACCACCCCCGCGCATCAGGTATCGTTTACGTCGTTGCCACAGACCACCCTCAAAAGTGACCTGCGGCGGCTTCCCTGGCGGTGTGCCCGAGTGGCCAAAGGGAGCAGACTGTAAATCTGCCGGCTCAGCCTACCCAGGTTCGAACCCTGGCGCCGCCACAGTAAAGAAGGGTCCTCCGGACCGCGGAAACGCGGTCCGGAGGACCCTTCTTCGTTGGGGTGGGTGAGGGTCGCCCGGGGTCAGTTGCCGGAGATGTCTTTTACCGCGACCGGGACCGGGGTGGGGCCCGAGATGACTTCCAGGGTGAGGCCGGCCGTGGACGGCGTGTCCAGGAGTTCGGCGAGGACGGCGGCCACGTCGTCGCGGGGGATGGGGCCGCGGCCGGTCTTGGCGGCCAGCTGGAGACGGCCGGTGCCGGGGTCGTCGGTGAGGGCGCCCGGGCGCAGGATCGTCCAGTCGAGGTCCTTGCGGGCGCTCAGGTCGACGTCGGCCGCCGTTTTGGCGCGCAGGTACTCGGCGAAGACGGGGTCGGTGCCGGGGGCCGGTTCGGTTCCCGCGCCCATCGACGAGACGATGATGTAGCGGCGGGCCCCGGCCCGCTCGGCCGCGTCGGCGAAGAGCACGGCCGCGGCGTGGTCGACGGAGTGCTTGCGCTCCGGGCCGCTGCCCGGCCCCGCGCCCGCCGCGAAGACGGCCGCGTCCGCACCGCGCAGGGCCGCCGCGACCTCGTCGACGGTGGCCGACTCCAGATCGCAGACGATCGGCTCGGCGCCGGCCGCCCGCAGGTCGTCGGCCTGCTCGGGTTTGCGGATGATGCCCGCCACGTCGTCTCCGCGGGCGGCGAGCAGTCGCTCCAGCCGCAACGCGATCTTTCCATGTCCACCTGCGATCACAATGCGCATGATTGCGACGCTACGCCCGCCGGGCGTCCCGCGCGCGTGCACGGCGTGAACGGATCACCATCGGGTGACGCCCGGAATCGTCTGCCGCGCTCGCGACGGCGGCCTGCCCCGTGGGGCTGGCGCATCGTCAGAAGGCCTCAGGCGAGGCCGCCGTCGCTCCGTGACTGGCGGGGCAGGTCGAGGGCGGCGGTGGTCGCCGAGTCGCAGTACTCGCGGACGGCGCTGGTGCGGGAGACCACCCGGCCGCGGTGGATGATGATGCGGCTGTACGCGAGGGAGAGCACGCCCTCGATCCGTTCCCCGCGTACGGCGAGCAGTTCGGCGGGGAAGCCCGCCTCCACCCGGACCTCGGGCAGCCCCAGGACCGCCCGCGCCTGGCCGCTGACCGCGTCGTAGGCGTCCGCCGCGCCGCATTCGCCGTAGGAGGTGAGGAGGAAGGCGGCCTCCAGGGGGTCGCCGCGTCCGACGGGGTTGGCCAGGTCGCGCAGCGAGCCGCTGCCCGCCGCGACCCGTACGCCGGCCGCGCGCAGTTCGCGTACCGGGGCGAGCAGCCCCGCGGCGCCGCGCCGGGAGGACTCCAGCGCGCCGCAGCCGCCCTGCGGCAGGGCCACCACGGAGACGCCGGCCGCGGAGAGCTGGCCCGCGGCGCGGGCGGCGGCGGCCTGCGGGAGGCGGGCGAGGCCGTTGCAGGGGCCGATGACGACGCCGGGGCGCAGCCCGCCGGCCATGGCGGCGAGCCGGGCCAGCCGGGCCGGATCGTCACCCTGCGTGTGCAGATCCACGGGGAGGCCGAATTCGGCCGCGACGGCGAGGACGGCCTCTGCATAGCCGCTCGGGTCCGGGTCGAGGTCGGGGCAGCCGCCGACGACGCCGGCGCCCATCTTGAGTGCGTCGCGCAGCGCGGAGAGCCCGTCGGCGCCGGCCACGCCGGTGAGGAGGCGGGGGACGGCGACGGCGTGCAGGTCGACGAGCCCGCGCAGCGCGCGGCGGGCCTGGAGCACGGCGGCGAGGGTGCCGAGTCCCTGGATGTCGCCGATCCGGACGTGGGTGCGGATCGCCGTTGCGCCATGGCCGAGTTGGAGGAGCGCGGCCTCGGTGACGCGCCGCTGCACGTCCTCGGGTTCGTACGAGGGCGGGCCCGAGGCGACGCTCGCGTCGGCGGTGAGGGCGCCGTCGAGGTGGGCGTGCGGTTCGGCGGGTGCGGGCAGCAGGAGGTAGCCGCGCAGGTCGATGCGGGTTCCGTCGGCGTCGCTGTGGTCGGGGGCGGCGGTGAGACTGCCGGCGGTGCCGACGGCTTCGATACGGGTGCCGCTCAGCCGCACGTCGACCGTGCGGCCGTCGGTGAGATGCGCACCACACAGCAGCAGCGTGGTGGTCTCGGCGGCGGTGCCGCGCTGGTTCTCGGTCATCGCGCTCCTCCGGTACTGCGGCTCTCGGGTGGGAGGCAAGATCACGCAGGGACGGGGCGAGCCTATGGGGCAGCTCACGCAGGGTCCGGGAGGAGGCCAATAGTCGTACTGGCGTGGTCGATCGAGGCTGTCTCGCTGGGTCCTCGGGGGAGCCTCGCGGCGCGCTCGGAAGGGGTCGGAAGGTGCTCCGGACGGGCTCCTGAAGAGCGACGGAAGAGCCCGAAGTGTGTCGTGAGATATGGATTTCACCTTCGGCTGCGGACCGTGTAATGTCTTCCTCGCTCGCCCCAATAGCTCAGTCGGTAGAGCGTCTCCATGGTAAGGAGAAGGTCTGCGGTTCGATTCCGCATTGGGGCTCTGATGGATCGGCCATCCACCGCTTGGTGGGGGTCAGTTCATCGCAGCGGTGTAGCTCAGTTGGTAGAGCAAGCGGCTCATAATCGCTGTGTCACCGGTTCAAGTCCGGTCACCGCTACCCTGCGTAGTCGTAGTCGATTGTGGGTTTAGTCCTTCAATCGGCTACTCTCGTTGTGTTCATATACCCATCCGTTCGTCAAGGAGCACTCACGTGGCCGCCACCGACGTCCGCCCGAAGATCACGCTGGCCTGCGTGGAGTGCAAGGAGCGGAACTACATCACCAAGAAGAACCGGCGTAACGACCCGGACCGTCTTGAGATGAAGAAGCACTGCCCGCGCTGCAACGCGCACACCGCGCACCGCGAAACGCGCTAACAACAGGCCGTAACACACCACGAGGCCGTCCCCATTCTTGGGGGCGGCCTCGTGGCGTTGATCCGCCCGCCCGCAGGCGGCATGATCACCTCGAGCGTCAGCACCCTGATGTCAGCACGCCCCGAACGTCAGCACCCCGAACGTCAGTGTCGTCACCATGGCCGCCATGATGATGACCGCCACCCCGATCAGCATCCCGTAGCCGGAGGTACCGATGGCACTGGACCAGTCCTTCGTCGGGCGGAGCTATCCGCCCACCGCCCCCTATGAGGTGGGCCGGGAGAAGATTCGCGAGTTCGCCGAAGCGGTGGGCGACCTCAATCCCGCGTACACCGACCCCGACGCCGCCAGGGCCCTCGGGCACCCGGATGTGATCGCGCCGCCGACGTTCGCGTTCTCGATCACGTTCAAGGCGGCCGGCCTGGTCGTGCAGGACCCCGAGTTGGGGCTGGACTACAGCCGGGTGGTCCACGGCGACCAGCGGTTCGTCCACTCGCGCCCGGTGCGTGCCGGGGACCGGCTCACGGTCGTCTCGCACATCGATTCGATCAAGTCCCTCGCGGGGAACGACGTCCTGTCGGTCCGTGGTGAGGTGCACGACGAGAACGGTGAGCATGTCGTGACGGCGTACACGATGCTCGTGGCCCGCGCGCAGGAAGGGGTGTGATCCGGATGACAGCGAAGATCTCCTACGACGAGGTCGAGGTCGGCACCGAGCTCCCGGCGCAGACGTTTCCTGTGAGCCGCGCCACGCTCGTGCGGTACGCGGGTGCGTCCGGTGACTTCAACCCGATCCACTGGAACGAGCGGTTCGCGAAGGAGGTCGGACTGCCGGACGTCATCGCGCACGGCATGTTCACGATGGCCGCCGCGATCCGTGTGGTCACCGACTGGGTCGGCGACCCGGGTGCGGTCGCCGAGTACGGCGTCCGGTTCACCAAGCCCGTCGTCGTCCCGGACGACGACAAGGGCGCGGTGATCGAGGTCTCGGCCAAGGTCGCGGTCAAGCTGGACGACGAGGCCCGCACGGTCCGCGTGGACCTGGTGGCCACCGCCGCCGGCCAGAAGGTGCTGGGCCTGTCCCGCGCCGTCGTCCGACTGGCCTGAACACGCTCCGGAACGGGAGGGCTTCCTCGGAAAGGAAGTCCTCCCGTTTCCCGCTTGACGAAGTTAGTTAGTGGTCACTACCTTAGAGACATGGCGAAGACGAGCATGCGGATGAGCGCGGAGGACCGGCGCGAGAGTGTCACCCGCGCCGCGATGACCGAGTTCGCCAAGGGCGGTTATTTCGGAACGTCCACGGAAGCGATCGCCCGCCGGGTCGGGGTCTCGCAGCCGTATCTGTTCCGGCTGTTCCCCACCAAGGTGGATCTGTTCAAAGCCGCCGCGAACCGCTGTTTCGACCGCACCATCGCCACCTTCGAGCAGGCCGCGGAGGGCCTGGAGGGGGAGGGCGCGCTGGAGGCCATGGGGCAGGCCTACGGCGAGATGATCGAGGAGGACCGTGATGTCCTGCTCATGCAGATGCAGCTCTACGTCGCCGCCGCGGCGTCGGGCGACGGTGACGTGGCCGAGCTGGTCCGCCGCCGGTGGCTCGACATGTGGGACATGGTGCGCGCCCGCACCGGTCTCGACGACGAGTGGATGAACAAGTTCTTCTCGACCGGGATGCTGATCAACACGCTGGTGTCGCTGGGGATCCCCTCGGACGACCGCTGCTGGTTGGGCTTCCCGTTCGACGAGTCGACCGAGCAGGCGGAGCCGGCCGAGTCGAACAAGTCGGCCGGGCCGGCTGATCCGGCAGAGCCGGCCGCCTGACCCCCCGGACCCCCCTGACCCCCGGGATCGCCGGACCTCCGGCGGACAGCAGCAGATCAGCGCAGATCGCCGCACACGTGTACCCACAGAAGTTAGTGACTGATAACTAATCCCCGGGAGGGGTCATGCAGGAGCAGGAGCACCAGCAGCAAGAGGCAGGACAGGAGAAGGGACCCCGGCGCGGTACCGCCGTATGGGCCCTGATCATCACCAGCCTCGCCGGCTTCATGGCGAGCCTCGACAACCTCGTCGTCACCACCGCGCTGCCCTCCATCCGCAAGGACCTCGGCGGGGCGCTCGAAGACCTCGAATGGACGGTGAGCGCCTACACCCTCACCTTCGCGGTCCTCCTGATGTTCGGCGCCGCCCTCGGCGACCGGTTCGGCCGCCGCCGGCTCTTCACCGTCGGCCTCGGGCTGTTCACCGCGGCCTCCGCCGCCGCCGCGCTCGCCCCCGGCATGGGCGAGCTGATCGCCGCCCGCGCCGCCCAGGGCGTCGGCGCCGCGATCATGATGCCGCTGACCCTCACCCTGCTCTCCGCCACCGTCGCGCCGGAGCGCCGCGGTATGGCGTTCGGCATCTGGAGCGCGGTCAACGGTCTCGCCGTCGCCACCGGCCCGCTCATCGGAGGCACCCTCACCGAGCACTTCTCCTGGCAGTGGATCTTCTGGCTGAACGTGCCGATCGGGCTGCTCCTGCTGCCCCTCGCCCGGCTCCGCCTGAACGAGAGCCGCGGCCCGAACTCCCGGCTGGACGTCCCCGGCACCGCGCTCGCCAGCGCCGGCCTCTTCGGCATCGTCTACGCCCTCATCCGCGGCAACGCCGACGGCTGGACCAGCCCCTCCGTCCTGACCGGGCTGATCGCCGGCGCCGCGCTCATAGTCGCCTTCGTCGCCTACGAGAACCGTGCCGCGCACCCCATCCTGCCGATGCGGCTCTTCCGCAACCGCGCCTTCAGCGCGGTGAACGCGGCCAGCCTGCTGATGTTCCTGGGCATGTTCGGCTCGATCTTCCTGCTCAGCCAGTTCATGCAGAACGTGTCCGGCTACTCGCCGATGGAAGCCGGCGTCCGGATGCTCCCCTGGACGGCCATGCCGATGATCGTCTCGCCCATCGCGGGCATCCTCTCCGACCGCATCGGCGGCCGCCCGATCATCGCCGCCGGGCTGGCGCTCCAGGCCGTGGGCCTCGCGCTCTTCGCCCTCGTGGTCACGACGGACGTCTCCTACACGGCCCAGCTGCCCGCGCTGATCATCAGCGGTATCGGGATGGCGATGTACTTCGGCCCCACCGCCAACGTCGTGATGTCCAGCGTCCGCCCCGAGGAACAGGGCATCGCCTCCGGCGCCAACAACGCCTTCCGTGAGCTCGGCGGCGCCCTCGGCGTCGCGATCCTCGCCTCCGTCTTCTCCTCCCAGGGCGGCTACGAGTCCGCCGGCCGCTACGTGGACGGCCTGGTGCCCGCACTGTGGGTCGGCGCGGTCGCGGTCGGCCTCGCGGCGGTCGCCGCGGTGCTCATCCCGAGGCGGCGCAAGGCGACGGCCACCCCGGCCGACGCCCAGCCGCAGCGCACCCTGGAGCCGGTCGCCTGACCGGCGGGGAGCACGCGGAGAGAACACCCCCTGGGGACCGGCCGACCGGTCACCGGGGGGTGTCCCCGTAGGGTGGACGGCGTGCACGTAACCCACGACACCCCCCTCGCCCCCCTGACGACCTTCCGGCTCGGCGGCCCCGCGGCCCGCCTCGTGACGGCCACCACCGACGCCGAAGTCGTCGAGGTGGTCCGCGCGGCGGACCGCGCCGGCACGCCGCTCCTGGTGATCGGCGGCGGCAGCAACCTCGTCATCGGGGACGCCGGATTCGACGGCACCGCGCTGCGCATCGCCACCACCGGCTTCACCCTCGACGGCACGGCGCTGGAACTGGCGGCCGGCGAGGTGTGGAGCGACGCGGTCGCCCGGACCGTCGAGGCCGGCCTGGCCGGTGTCGAGTGCCTGGCGGGCATCCCCGGATCCGCCGGGGCGACGCCGATCCAGAACGTGGGGGCGTACGGGCAGGACGTCTCGGCGACCGTCACCGAGGTCGTCGCGTACGACCGCCGCAGTGGCGAGACGGTGACGATCCCCGCCGCCGACTGCGGCTTCGCCTACCGCGACAGCCGATTCAAGGCCGACCCGGAGCGGTACGTCGTGCTGCGGGTGCGCTTCGGCCTGGAGGACGCCGGCGGGCTGTCGGCGCCGGTGAAGTACGCGGAAGTGGCCCGCGCCCTGGGCGTCGAGGCCGGCGACCGGGTCCCGGTGGCCACCGCCAGGACGACGGTGCTGGCGCTGCGCGCCGGCAAGGGGATGGTGCTGGACGCGGCCGACCACGACACCTGGTCGGCGGGTTCGTTCTTCACCAATCCGATCCTGACGGAGCGGGAGTTCGCGGAGTTCGTGAGCCGGGTGCACGACCGGCTCGGCGCGGACACCGAACCGCCCGCCTACCCCGCGGGGGACGGCCTGCGGAAGACGTCGGCTGCCTGGCTGATCGACCGCGCCGGGTTCGCCAAGGGGTACGGGGACGGCCCGGCCCGCATCTCCGGGAAGCACACCCTGGCGCTGACCAACCGCGGCCAGGCCAAGACCGAGGACCTGCTGGCCCTCGCCCGTGAGGTCCGCGACGGAGTGCGATCCGCCTTCGGAGTCACGCTCGTCAATGAACCGGTCATGGTCGGAACCCGTCTGTGAAGCAGGGAAGAGTCTCGGAGAGACCTCCCGGCGGTTTCCGCGCGGGCTGGTGACGAGGTCCGAGAGAGGGAATTGCCGCCCCGGCGAACGCAGTTGACGGAAGCTGACGGTAAGGGCGGAATGTGCGCAGGGCGGGGACGACCAGGGCCGCGACCGGAGCCACCGACGGGGTGGCGGCGTGGTTCGGCCGGTGGCCCGTCCGGCGGCACACCGTGGCCCTCACGCTCTGGACCGTCTGCTGGTTCGTGGTCACGTCCCGCAACGGCGGCGTCTCCTGGCACTACCTGAGGACCGGTGGCCGGCTGCTGACCGGCGGCGGCCCGGGCGGCGGGCTCGCGATCTACCAGAACCACCCGGAGCTGCAGATCGGCCCGGTCAGCTTTCTGACCGCCGCGCTCTTCGAGCCCTTCCCGCCGGGAGTGGGGGAGCGGCTGGCCGAGGCGTTCATGTCGGGCCTGGGCCTGTACATGCTGGTCGTGGTGGGCCGCACGGCCGCGGACTTCTACGCCGGCACCGGCATCAACCACCGCAGGCTGCAGCAGCGGGTGCTCATAGCCGGGCTGGCCTTCATCCCGATGTGGGTGGAGGTCTCGGTGCGGTTCGCGCACCTGGACGACGTACTGGCGCTGTTCTTCACCGCCCTGGCGGTGCGCGCCCTGGTCCGCGGCCGGCCGGCCGCCGTCGGCATCCTGCTGGCGCTGGCCGTGGACTCCAAGCCCTGGGCGCTGTCCTTCCTCCCGCTGCTGCTGGCGCTGCCGCGCGCGCACTGGCGCTGCGCCGCCTGCTGGCTGGTGGCCCTCGTCGCGGTGGCCTGGCTGCCGTTCTACGTCACCCACCTCGGCTCGGCCGCCGCCGCGCGGTTCGCGATCCCCAACCAGCCCGCGTCCGCGCTGCGCTGGTTCGGGGTGGCCGATGCCGTCACCCCCGGCTGGGACCGTCCCGCGCAGGCCCTGCTGGGCCTCGCGCTCGGCACGGTGGCGGTGCTGCGCGGCCGCTGGCCGGCCGTCGTGCTGCTCGGCGCGGACGCCAGGATCGCCCTCGACCCGAGCGTCTACACGTACTACAGCGCGTCGGTCCTGCTCGGGACGCTGCTGTGGGACGCGGTCGGGCAGCGCCGCCTGGTGCCCTGGTGGAGCTGGATCGCGCTGCTCTCGCTCTACGGGAGCGCGCTGCTGGTCCCGTCGGAGTCGGCGCAGGGGCTGATCCGGCTCTCGTTCGCGGCCGTGTCGGCGGCGTACGTCCTGCTGTGGCCCATGAAGAAGCGGACGAGACCCCGGGCGGGCGGCCGGCGCGCCGCCGCTACAGGGAGCCGGCGCGGCGCACCCGCTCCCATTCGAGGACGTTGAGGGCGGCTATGAGCAGCGCGAGCAGCCCGAGCGCGCCCACCGCGGGCAGCCGCGCCGCGAGCGGCAGCACGGCGAGGACGACGGCGGAGGCCGCCAGCCGCGTCGTCGACCACAGGCGGAACATCCGCCACCGGGTGTAACCGAAGACGGCCAGGAAGAGCGCGCAGCCCCCGAAGAGCAGCCCGGCCACGCCCGTGCCGAGCCGGGCCGCCGGGTGCGCGACCGCGTCGTGCATGCCGACCGCCACCGCGATCACCCCGCCGAGGAATCCGACGTGGGCGTAGGACAGCACCTCGCGGATGGTGTCGGTCTGCCGGTCGGAGGTGGCCAGGGCGTGCTGGATGGCGCTCGCCGCGAACGCGAAGTACACCCACCACAGGCCGGCCGCGAGGGTGAAGGCCGCCGCGACGGCGGTGAGCTCGGCCGCGTCCAGGTGCGCGGCAGCGGACGCCGGGGCGCCGATCGCCACGATCGACTCACCGAGCGCCACGATCAGGAACAGCCCGAAACGTTCCGGCAGATGCCCGGGGTGGAACCGCACCCGGGACAGCCGGCGGCGCAGCAGGAACGGCATCGACAGGTCGATCAGCGCGGCCGACCCCCACAGGGCGGTGCGCGCCGGGCCGTCGAGGAAGCCGCCCGCCAGCAGCATCGGTCCGGTGAGGCAGGCGCCGACGGCGAAGGCGCTGAGCCGTACGTCCTGCCAGCGCAGCACCAGCGCCCAGAGCACCAGCCGGGCCGCCCAGTACGAGGCCCCGTAGAGCACTCCGCGCCCGTCGTAGGCCAGCGGCAGCGCCAGCCCCATGAACAGCGCGCTGAGTCCGACGGCGAAGATCCCGATCCGGTCCAGCGGATTGTCGACGTCCTGCCGGTTGGCGTGCAGGGACATCCCCACCCAGGCCCAGTACGGCGGCACGAACACGATGAGCGCCCGCCCGACGCCCGCCCAGGAGTGGTCCTCGTGCAGCAGCGCGCTCACCTGCGTGATCGCGAACACGAACACCAGGTCGAAGAACAACTCCGCCCAGGTGACCCGCTTTTCGGCCTCGGCCATCCCCGCCCCCGTAACACTCACCGCCCCGACGGCGCACGACTGTACTGCGGGGGCCGGGCCGTCGAGTAAACCGTCCGGCGGGCGGTCAGGCCGGCAGCGCCAGCCAGTCCTCGATGCCGGCCAGCAGCCGCTCCCGTACCTCCGGCGGCGCCGCCGAGCCCCGTACCGACTGCCGGGCCAGCTCCGCCAGCTCCTCGTCCGTGAAGGCGTGCGAGTCCCGGGCGATCTCGTACTGCGCGGCGAGCCGGGAGCCGAAGAGCAGCGGGTCGTCGGCGCCCAGCGCCATCGGTACGCCCGCGTCGAAGAGCGTGCGCAGCGGCACGTCCTCCGGCTTCTCGTAGACGCCCAGCGCCACGTTGGACGCCGGGCAGACCTCGCAGGTGATCTGCCGCTCGGCGAGCCGTCTCAGCAGCCGCGGGTCCTCGGCGGCCCGTACGCCGTGCCCCACGCGCCCCGCGTGCAGGTCGTCGAGGCAGTCGCGGACGCTGCTGGGCCCGGCGAGCTCACCGCCGTGCGGGGCGGCGAGCAGCCCGCCGTCCCGGGCGATGGCGAAGGCGCGGTCGAAGTCGCGGGCGAGCCCGCGGCGCTCGTCGTTGGAGAGACCGAAGCCGACGACGCCCCGGTCGGCGTAGCGCACCGCGAGCCGGGCGAGGGTGCGGGCGTCGAGCGGGTGCTTCATGCGGTTGGCGGCGACGATGACGGCCATCCCGACGCCGGTGTCCCGGGAGGCGGTCGCCACCGCGTCCAGGATGATCTCCATGGTCGGGATGAGGCCGCCCAGCCGGGGTGCGTAGGACGTCGGGTCGACCTGGATCTCCAGCCACCCGGAGCCGTCCCTGGCGTCCTCCTCGGCGGCCTCATGGACCAGCCGCTGGATGTCCTCGGCGGTGCGCAGACACGAGCGCGCGCTGTCGTAGAGCCGCTGGAAGCGGAACCAGCCCCGCTCGTCGGTGGCCCGCAGTTTCGGTGGTTCGCCCGAGGTCAGCGCCTCGGGGAGGTGCACACCGTGCTGGTCCGCGAGGTCCAGCAGGGTCTCGGACCGCATGGAGCCGGTGAAGTGCAGATGGAGATGGGCCTTGGGGAGCAGACGGACATCACGTGCCATCCGAAGATCCTGCCGTACGGGTGACGCTGTCCGGTACCGGTTTCACCGAACGGGGACTTGCCCGAAAACAGAAACGGGCCCCCGGCAGCAGCCGGGGGCCCGTCAGAGGGAGAGCCGTCAGTCGCGGGCCTCGCCGAGCAGCTTCTGGATCCGGGAGACGCCCTCGACCAGGTCCTCGTCACCCAGTGCGTAGGAAAGCCGCAGGTAGCCGGGGGTGCCGAAGGCCTCACCCGGGACCACGGCGACCTCGACCTCGTCCAGGATGAGGGCCGCCAGCTCGACCGAGGACGCCGGGCGCTTGCCGCGGATCTCCTTGCCGAGCAGCTCCTTCACCGAGGGGTAGACGTAGAACGCGCCTTCGGGAGTGGGGCACACCACACCGTCGATCTCGTTCAGCATCCGCACGATGGTCTGCCGCCGCCGGTCGAAGGCGGTGCGCATCTCGGCGACCGCGTCCAGGTTCCCGGAGACCGCGGCCAGCGCGGCGATCTGGGCGACGTTGCTGACGTTGGAGGTGGCGTGCGACTGGAGGTTCGTCGCGGCCTTGATGACGTCCTTGGGGGCGATCATCCACCCGACGCGCCAGCCGGTCATGGCGTACGTCTTGGCGACGCCGTTCACCACGATGCACTTGTCGCGCAGCTCGGGAAGGACCGCCGGCAGCGAGGTGAAGGTCGCGTCACCGTAGACGAGGTGCTCGTAGATCTCGTCGGTGAGCACCCACAGGCCGTGCTCGACGGCCCAGCGGCCGATCGCCTCGGCGTCGGCCGCGCTGTAGACGGCGCCGGTCGGGTTGGACGGCGAGACGAAGAGCACGACCTTGGTCCGCGGGGTGCGGGCCGCCTCCAGCTGCTCGACCGTCACCCGGTAGCCGGTCGTCTCGTCCGCGACGACGTCGACGGGCACGCCGCCCGCGAGCCGGATCGACTCGGGGTAGGTGGTCCAGTACGGCGCCGGGACGATGACCTCGTCGCCCGGGTCGAGGATCGCGGCGAAGGCCTCGTAGATGGCCTGCTTGCCGCCGTTGGTGACCAGCACCTGGGAGGCGTCGACCTCGTAGCCCGAGTCGCGCAGCGTCTTGGCGGCGATGGCGGCCTTGAGCTCCGGCAGCCCGCCGGCCGGGGTGTAGCGGTGGAACTTCGGGTTGCGGCACGCCTCCACCGCGGCCTCGACGATGTAGTCGGGGGTCGGGAAGTCGGGCTCGCCGGCACCGAAGCCGATGACCGGACGCCCGGCGGCCTTGAGGGCCTTCGCCTTGGCGTCCACAGCGAGTGTCGCGGACTCGGAGATCGACCCGACGCGGGCCGACACCCGACGGTCGGAGGGGGACTGTACGGGGGGAGTGGCAGCGGTCATGAGTGCATGGTCCCAGACGGCGTACCGCCCCGGCACCGCGGTTTGCGGAGTGGACACCCCGGTGTTTACGGAGTGGACGGCGGGGCCTGCGGCGGAGCCGTTCGACGACCGGCCTGTGAACACGTACACTCATCCGTCGATGGCCCTCTCGCGAACTGCGGTACGTTGAGGGGCGTCTTCAAAGGGTCGTAGCTCAATTGGTAGAGCACTGGTCTCCAAAACCAGCGGTTGGGGGTTCAAGTCCCTCCGGCCCTGCTACACGCGTCCTCACCAGGATGCGGGCAGGTAATTGCACTCGCCGTACCGCGCGACGGGCGCGGTATGGCCACGACCCGGAGTCAGGTGAAGACGAGTGACTGAAATCACGGACTCCATCGAGGTCCCTGAGCCTGACGCATCCCAGGACAAGAAGGCCCGCCGCGGAGGTAAGCGCGGAAAGAAGGGCCCCCTGGCCCGTCTCGGCCTCTTCTACCGGCAGATCGTCGCCGAGCTCCGCAAGGTCGTCTGGCCTTCGCGTCACGACCTCACGACGTACACGAGCGTCGTAATTGTCTTCGTTGTCGTCGTCATCGGGCTTGTGTCCGTGATTGACTTTGGCTTCGCGAAGCTCGTCTCGTACGTCTTCGGATGATCCTGCGGACGACGCCCCTGCGGCGCCTTTCCGCATGTTCCACCCCTTGAAGTCAGGAAGAAGCAGTCACCGTGTCTGACCCGAACGTGTACGACGCCGACGAGTCCGTCGAGGGCGACGACACTGCGCTCGACATCGTCGAGGCAGCCGACGGCGACATCGACCAGGCCGAAGCTGCCGATGAAGCCGCGGGCGAAGCCGCCGAGCAGGCCGCCGTCCACGTCATCGACGAGACCGGTGCGGCAGTCGCCGAGGACGCCCAGGACGAGACCGAGGCGGCCGTCGACGAAGAGGCCGACGCCGTGCTTGCCGAGGCCGACGCCGAGCTGGCCGAGGACGCCGAGCCCGTCGAGGAGCCGGAGCCGGTCGACCCCGTCGCCGCCTTCCGCGAGGAACTCCGCACTCTGCCCGGCGAGTGGTACGTCATCCACACGTACGCCGGCTACGAGAACCGCGTGAAGTCCAACCTGGAGCAGCGCGCCGTCTCGCTGAACGTCGAGGACTACATCTACCAGGCAGAAGTGCCCCAGGAAGAAGTAGCCCAGATCAAGAACGGCGAGCGGAAGACGGTCAAGCAGAACAAGCTTCCCGGCTATGTGCTCGTCCGCATGGACCTGACGAACGAGTCGTGGGGTGTCGTCCGCAACACGCCGGGCGTCACCGGCTTCGTGGGCAACGCGTACGACCCGTACCCGCTGACGCTGGACGAGATCCTCAAGATGCTCGCTCCCGAGGTCGAGGCGGCCGCCGAGGCCGCCGCCGCCGCGGACGGCACGGGTCCGGCCCGCAAGATCGAGGTCCAGGTGCTGGACTTCGAGGTCGGCGACTCGGTCACCGTCACCGACGGCCCGTTCGCGACGCTGCAGGCGACGATCAACGAGATCAACCCGGATTCGAAGAAGATCAAGGGCCTCGTCGAGATCTTCGGCCGTGAGACCCCGGTCGAGCTCAGCTTCGACCAGATCCAGAAGAACTGACTTTTTTACACGTCCGACCAGGTCAGACCGGATTTCATCGCCGGTCTGGCCTGTTTGGTTTCAGGCCACGCCGCGATACCCGTTATCGTGGTGCGGTATGCCTGCTAGCAGGCGAAACAACTCTCACTAGGACCCGGAGAGAGCAATGCCTCCCAAGAAGAAGAAGATCACGGGGCTTATCAAGCTCCAGATCAACGCGGGCGCGGCCAACCCCGCCCCGCCCGTCGGCCCCGCACTGGGCCAGCACGGCGTCAACATCATGGAGTTCTGCAAGGCCTACAACGCCGCGACCGAGTCGCAGCGTGGCATGGTCGTGCCGGTGGAGATCACGGTCTACGACGACCGCTCCTTCACCTTCATCACCAAGACTCCGCCGGCCGCGAAGCTGATCCTCAAGGCCGCGGGCGTGGAGAAGGGCTCCGGCGAGCCGCACGTCAAGAAGGTCGCGAAGCTCACCGCCGCTCAGGTGCGTGACATCGCCACCGTCAAGATGCCGGACCTGAACGCCAACGACCTGGACGCCGCGTCGAAGATCATCGCCGGCACCGCCCGTTCCATGGGCATCACGGTCGAGGGCTGACACCCACCCCGAAGCACGTCTGTGGAAGGGCCGCGCGCGGTCCGTACCACGACTCCACTCACCATTGAGGAGCAGCAGTGAAGCGCAGCAAGACTCTCCGCGCTGCGGACGCGAAGATCGACCGGGAGAAGCTCTACGCCCCGCTCGAGGCCGTCCGTCTCGCCAAGGAGACCGCAGCGACGAAGTTCGACTCGACCGTCGAGGTCGCCATGTGCCTGGGTGTCGACCCGCGCAAGGCCGACCAGATGGTCCGCGGCACCGTGAACCTCCCCCACGGCACCGGCAAGACCGCCCGGGTCCTGGTCTTCGCGACCGGTGACCGTGCCGAGGCCGCGCGTGCCGCCGGCGCCGACATCGTCGGCTCCGACGAGCTCATCGAAGAGGTGGCCAAGGGCCGCCTCGACTTCGACGCCGTCGTCGCCACCCCGGACCTCATGGGCAAGGTCGGCCGCCTCGGCCGCGTGCTCGGTCCCCGTGGCCTGATGCCGAACCCGAAGACCGGCACCGTGACCCCGGACGTGGCCAAGGCCGTGACCGAGATCAAGGGCGGCAAGATCGAGTTCCGCGTCGACAAGCACTCGAACATGCACTTCATCATCGGCAAGGTGTCGTTCGATGACGCGCAGCTGGTCGAGAACTACGGCGCGGCCCTGGACGAGCTCCTTCGTCTGAAGCCGTCCGCCTCCAAGGGCCGGTACATCAAGAAGGCCGTCATCAGCACCACGATGGGCCCCGGTATCCCGGTGGACCAGAGTCGTACCCGCAACCTCCTCGTCGAAGAGGACCCGGCCGCCGTCTGATTCTGACGACGCCGCCGCGTACGCGACTCGGGCCGGGCCCCGCTCCTCTCCGGAGCGGGGCCCGGCCTGTCAGCTGTCCCGGCCCTGTACGCCCCTGTCCCGCCCGGACGGGGGCGCCGGCGCCCCCACGGCGTTCCGGCCCGAACGCGGCCGCTGAGCGGCCCGTTGAGGCGATTTGCCGGATCGCGACCCGTTCGCGTACGCTACCGAAGAAGCCAAAGACCGCTGGTCGCTGCTGTGCCCTCGTTGAGGAGCGCGGCGGCCGAAGGATCCGCTAGCTGCGGACGACCCGCTCAGGTTGCTGTGGAAGAACTCCTGGAATTCATTCTGGTTGAGTAACGCCCCGTGCGCCTGCGCCGGGGCGTTCGTGTTGCCCAGCCCCTTCCGTGCGGTCCGAATCACCCGGAAGGAGGCCGAGACTCATGGCGAGGCCCGATAAGGCTGCTGCGGTTGCCGAGCTGACGGACAAGTTCCGCAGCTCCAATGCCGCAATGCTGACCGAGTACCGCGGTCTCACCGTGGCGCAGCTCAAGACGCTGCGCCGTTCGCTCGGTGAGAACGCTCAGTACGCCGTGGTGAAGAACACGCTGACCAAGATCGCGGCCAACGAGGCCGGGATCAGCACGCTGGACGACCTGTTCGCAGGTCCGACGGCGGTTGCCTTCGTCACCGGTGACCCGGTGGAGTCGGCGAAGAGTCTGCGTGACTTCGCCAAGGACAACCCCAACCTCATCATCAAGGGCGGTGTCCTTGACGGTAAGGCGCTGACCGCTGATGAGATCAAGAAGCTCGCGGACCTCGAGTCCCGCGAGGTTCTGCTCGCCAAGGTGGCCGGTGGCATCAAGGCGTCGATGGCCAAGGCCGCGGCGACTTTCCAGGCCCCGCTCACGGAGTTCGTCCGCACTGCGGACGCGCTTCGCGCCAAGGTCGAGCAGGGCGGTGCCGGTACGCCGGCTCCCGCCGAGGCCGAGGTGGCGGAGTAACTCTCCGCCCCTGGTCGCAGCGGGCGCCTCACGCCCGCCTTCATGTACACCCGGCACCTGCCGAATAGTGGAAGGACGCCAATCATGGCGAAGCTGTCCCAGGAAGAGCTGCTCGCGCAGTTCGAGACCCTGACCCTCATCGAGCTCTCCGAGTTCGTCAAGGCGTTCGAAGAGAAGTTCGACGTCAAGGCTGCCGCCCCGGTCGCCGTCGCCGCCGGTGGCGCTGCCGCCGTCGCGGACGCCCCGGAGGAGCAGGACGAGTTCGACGTCATCCTCACCGGTGCCGGCGAGAAGAAGATCCAGGTCATCAAGGTTGTGCGTGAGCTCACCTCGCTGGGTCTGAAGGAGGCCAAGGACCTCGTCGACGGCGCTCCGAAGCCGGTCCTCGAGAAGGTCACCAAGGAGGCCGCCGAGAAGGCTGCCGAGTCCCTCAAGGCCGCTGGCGCGGGCGTCGAGGTCAAGTAAGTCCCAGCCCCTCTCCAGGGGGCTGAACAGCCGCAGGGCGGCCACCCGAAAGGGTGGCCGCCCTCGGTCGTTCCCGGGGTCCTCCAGGGGACCTGTAGCCGCCCGGGGGTAAGGTGATCATCCCCGCCGGGCCAGGGGGGCCGTGCGGATCTCCGGGGGGCTGAGGCCTTGACGAACCGCACGCGGCGCGCAATTCTCAGGACGCGTCGTAAGTTCGATCCGGGGTCCGAGGCATGGATCGACCGCGATGCGGGAATGCCTAGCGTCAAGCACAGATCCGGTGCCGAGACCGGGTCGACAACAGTGGCGAGGGGGCAATGATTCGGTACTCCGAATCTCTGCCTGGACATCAGTGTGCCGAGTGGCTACACTGACCCTTTGCGCTGCCTGTTAGCTGTAGCCTGGCCCGTCACCAGGGACAGCCCCAAGCCTGAGCACTGAATGAAGAGATGTCCCGCTTTGAGGACATCCCTGTGTGCTCGGGGGCGGACACCGGTATGCGCGTAGTGAGTCCGAGCCCTCGGAAGGACCCCCTCTTGGCCGCCTCGCGCAACGCCTCGACTGCCAATACGAACAACGGTGCCAGCACTTCACCGCTGCGCATCTCTTTTGCGAAGATCAAGGAACCCCTCGAGGTACCGAACCTCCTCGCGCTGCAGACCGAGAGCTTTGACTGGCTGCTCGGCAACGCCGCGTGGAAGGCTCGTGTCGAGGCGGCTCTGGAAAGTGGCCAGGACGTCCCCAGGAAGTCGGGTCTGGAAGAGATCTTCGAGGAGATCTCTCCGATCGAAGACTTCTCCGGGTCGATGTCGCTCACCTTCCGCGACCACCGTTTTGAGCCTCCGAAGAACTCGATCGACGAGTGCAAGGAGCGCGACTTCACGTACGGCGCTCCGCTCTTCGTCACCGCCGAGTTCACCAACAACGAGACCGGCGAGATCAAGTCGCAGACGGTCTTCATGGGCGACTTCCCGCTCATGACCAACAAGGGCACCTTCTGCATCAACGGCACCGAGCGTGTCGTCGTGTCGCAGCTGGTCCGCTCGCCGGGCGTCTACTTCGACTCCTCGATCGACAAGACGTCCGACAAGGACATCTTCTCGGCGAAGGTCATCCCGTCCCGCGGTGCCTGGCTCGAGCTCGAGATCGACAAGCGCGACATGGTCGGTGTCCGCATCGACCGCAAGCGCAAGCAGTCGGTCACCGTGCTCCTGAAGGCTCTCGGTTGGACGACCGAGCAGATCCTGGAGGAGTTCGGCGAGTACGAGTCGATGCGCGCCACCCTGGAGAAGGACCACACCCAGGGCCAGGACGACGCGCTGCTCGACATCTACCGCAAGCTGCGTCCGGGCGAACCGCCGACCCGCGAGGCCGCGCAGACGCTGCTCGAGAACCTCTACTTCAACCCGAAGCGCTACGACCTCGCGAAGGTCGGCCGCTACAAGGTGAACAAGAAGCTCGGCAGCGACAAGCCGCTCGACGCCGGCGTGCTGACCACGGCCGACGTTCTCGCGACCATCAAGTACCTGGTCAAGCTGCACGCCGGTGAGACCGAGACCGTGGGCGAGGACGGCCGCAACATCGTCGTCGAGACCGACGACATCGACCACTTCGGCAACCGTCGTCTGCGCAACGTCGGCGAGCTCATCCAGAACCAGGTCCGTACCGGCCTGGCTCGTATGGAGCGCGTCGTCCGCGAGCGGATGACCACCCAGGACGTCGAGGCGATCACGCCGCAGACCCTGATCAACATCCGGCCGGTCGTCGCCTCCATCAAGGAGTTCTTCGGCACCAGCCAGCTGTCCCAGTTCATGGACCAGACGAACCCGCTGTCGGGCCTGACCCACAAGCGTCGTCTGTCCGCGCTGGGCCCGGGTGGTCTCTCCCGTGAGCGCGCCGGCTTCGAGGTCCGTGACGTTCACCCGTCGCACTACGGCCGCATGTGTCCGATCGAGACCCCGGAAGGCCCGAACATCGGCCTGATCGGCTCGCTCGCCTCCTACGGCCGGGTCAACGCCTTCGGCTTCGTGGAGACCCCGTACCGCAAGGTCGTCGAGGGCATCGTCACCGATGACGTCGACTACCTGACGGCCGACGAGGAGGACCGCTTCGTCATCGCGCAGGCAAACGCGCCGCTGACGGACGACAACCACTTCGAAGAGGCCCGAGTCCTGGTCCGCCGCCGTGGCGGCGAGATCGACTACATCCCCGGCGCCGACGTCGACTACATGGACGTCTCGCCGCGCCAGATGGTGTCGGTCGCGACCGCGATGATCCCGTTCCTCGAGCACGACGACGCCAACCGCGCGCTCATGGGATCGAACATGATGCGCCAGGCGGTGCCGCTCATCAAGAGCGAGGCCCCGCTGGTCGGCACCGGCATGGAGTACCGCTGCGCGGTCGACGCCGGTGACGTCATCAAGGCCGAGAAGGACGGTGTGGTCCAGGAGGTCTCCGCGGACTACGTCACGGTCGCCAACGACGACGGCACCTACACCACCTACCGGGTGGCGAAGTTCAGCCGCTCGAACCAGGGCACGTCCTTCAACCAGAAGGTCGTCGTCGACGAGGGCGCTCGCGTCGTCGCCAACCAGGTCCTGGCCGACGGCCCCTCCACCGACGAGGGCGAGATGGCCCTCGGCAAGAACCTCCTCGTGGCATTCATGCCGTGGGAGGGCCACAACTACGAAGACGCGATCATCCTCAGCCAGCGGCTGGTCCAGGACGACGTCCTCTCCTCGATCCACATCGAGGAGCACGAGGTCGACGCCCGTGACACCAAGCTCGGCCCGGAGGAGATCACCCGGGACATCCCGAACGTCTCCGAAGAGGTCCTCGCGGACCTCGACGAGCGCGGGATCATCCGCATCGGTGCCGACGTCGTCGCCGGCGACATCCTGGTCGGAAAGGTCTCGCCCAAGGGCGAGACCGAGCTGACCCCGGAGGAGCGCCTGCTCCGCGCGATCTTCGGCGAGAAGGCGCGCGAAGTGCGCGACACCTCGCTGAAGGTGCCGCACGGCGAGACCGGCAAGGTCATCGGCGTCCGCGTCTTCGACCGCGAAGAGGGCGACGAACTGCCGCCGGGCGTGAACCAGCTGGTCCGCGTCTACGTCGCACAGAAGCGCAAGATCAACAACGGTGACAAGCTTGCCGGCCGTCACGGCAACAAGGGCGTCATCTCGAAGATCCTGCCGGTCGAGGACATGCCGTTCCTGGAGGACGGCACCCCGGTCGACATCATCCTCAACCCGCTGGGTGTCCCGTCCCGAATGAACCCGGGACAGGTCCTGGAGATCCACCTCGGCTGGCTCGCCCAGCAGGGTTGGGACACCTCCGGGATCACCACCGAGTGGGCCCGCCGGCTGGAGTCCATCGGTGCCGACAAGGTGCCCCCGGGCTCCAACGTCGCCACCCCGGTGTTCGACGGTGCGCGCGAGGACGAGATCACCGGCCTCTTCGAGGCCACGATCCCGAACCGCGACGGCGACCGGATGGTGCTGCCCTCGGGCAAGGCCCGGATGTTCGACGGCCGCTCCGGCGAGCCGTTCCCGGACCCGATCTCGGTCGGCTACATGTACATCCTGAAGCTCCACCACCTGGTGGACGACAAGCTCCACGCCCGCTCCACCGGCCCGTACTCCATGATCACGCAGCAGCCGCTGGGTGGTAAGGCGCAGTTCGGTGGACAGCGATTCGGTGAAATGGAGGTGTGGGCCCTTGAGGCATACGGTGCCGCCTACGCGCTCCAGGAGCTGCTCACGATCAAGTCTGACGACGTGCTCGGCCGCGTGAAGGTCTACGAGGCGATCGTCAAGGGCGAGAACATCCCCGAACCCGGCATTCCCGAGTCCTTCAAGGTGCTCATCAAGGAAATGCAGTCGCTCTGCCTCAATGTGGAGGTGCTGTCCTCGGACGGTATGTCCATCGAGATGCGCGACACGGACGAGGATGTCTTCCGCGCTGCGGAAGAGCTCGGTATCGACCTGTCCCGGCGTGAGCCGAGCAGCGTCGAAGAGGTCTGACGGGCCTGGTCGGGGCTCCCTCACCGGAGTCCCGGCCGCCCCGGACCGTTCAGACCATGTTTGACACTCGACCCTGAAAGAGGGATTGACGACAAGTGCTCGACGTCAACTTCTTCGACGAGCTGCGGATCGGCCTCGCCACCGCGGACGACATCCGGACCTGGTCGCACGGCGAAGTAAAGAAGCCGGAGACCATCAACTACCGCACGCTCAAGCCGGAAAAGGACGGGCTCTTCTGCGAGAAGATCTTCGGCCCGACCCGGGACTGGGAGTGCTACTGCGGTAAGTACAAGCGTGTCCGCTTCAAGGGCATCATCTGCGAGCGCTGCGGCGTCGAGGTAACTCGCGCCAAGGTGCGTCGTGAGCGGATGGGCCACATTGAGCTGGCCGCTCCCGTGACCCACATCTGGTACTTCAAGGGCGTTCCGTCGCGGCTGGGCTACCTGCTCGACCTCGCCCCGAAGGACCTCGAGAAGGTCATCTACTTCGCCGCCTACATGATCACGTGGGTCGACGACGAGCGCCGTACGCGCGATCTGCCCTCCCTCGAGGCGCAGGTCTCCGTCGAGCGCCAGCAGGTCGAGAACCGCCGGGATTCCGATGTCGAGAACCGACAGAAGAAGCTCGAAGCGGACCTCGGCGAGCTGGAGGCCGAGGGTGCCAAGGCCGACGTGCGCCGCAAGGTGCGCGAAGGTGCCGAGCGTGAGATGAAGCAGCTCCGTGACCGCGCCCAGCGCGAGATCGACCGCCTCGACGAGGTGTGGGCCCGCTTCAAGAACCTCAAGGTCCAGGACCTCGAGGGCGACGAGCTGCTCTACCGCGAGCTGCGCGAGCGCTTCGGTACGTACTTCTCCGGATCGATGGGTGCCGCGGCGCTGCAGAAGCGCCTCGAGACCTTCGACCTCGAGGAGGAGGCCGAGCGTCTCCGCGAGATCATCCGTACCGGCAAGGGTCAGAAGAAGACCCGTGCGCTCAAGCGCCTCAAGGTCGTCTCGGCGTTCCTGCAGACCACCAACAAGCCCAACGGCATGGTGCTGGACTGCGTCCCGGTCATCCCGCCGGACCTGCGTCCGATGGTGCAGCTGGACGGTGGCCGCTTCGCGACCTCCGACCTGAACGACCTGTACCGCCGTGTGATCAACCGCAACAACCGCCTCAAGCGTCTCCTTGACCTCGGTGCCCCCGAGATCATCGTGAACAACGAGAAGCGGATGCTGCAGGAGGCCGTCGACGCGCTGTTCGACAACGGCCGCCGTGGTCGCCCGGTCACCGGTCCCGGCAACCGCCCGCTGAAGTCCCTGAGCGACATGCTCAAGGGCAAGCAGGGTCGTTTCCGTCAGAACCTGCTCGGCAAGCGAGTCGACTACTCGGCCCGTTCGGTCATCGTCGTCGGCCCGCAGCTCAAGCTGCACCAGTGCGGTCTGCCGAAGGCCATGGCGCTGGAGCTCTTCAAGCCGTTCGTGATGAAGCGCCTGGTGGACCTGAACCACGCGCAGAACATCAAGTCGGCCAAGCGCATGGTCGAGCGCGGCCGCACCGTCGTCTACGACGTCCTCGAAGAGGTCATCGCAGAGCACCCGGTGCTGCTGAACCGTGCACCGACCCTGCACCGCCTCGGCATCCAGGCCTTCGAGCCCCAGCTGGTCGAGGGCAAGGCCATCCAGATCCACCCGCTCGTCTGCACCGCGTTCAACGCGGACTTCGACGGTGACCAGATGGCCGTGCACCTGCCGCTGTCGGCAGAGGCGCAGGCCGAGGCCCGCATCCTGATGCTGTCCTCGAACAACATCCTGAAGCCGGCCGACGGTCGTCCCGTCACCATGCCGACCCAGGACATGGTGCTGGGTCTGTTCTTCCTCACCACCGAGCCGGAAGAGCGCGTGCTCATCGGCGAGGGCCGGGCGTTCGGTTCCACCGCCGAAGCGATCATGGCGTTCGACAACCGCGAGCTGTCGCTCCAGTCGAAGGTCGACATCCGCTTCCCGGTCGGCACCGTCCCGCCGCGTGGCTGGACCCCGCCCGCCCAGGAAGAGGGCGAGCAGGGCTACCAGGTCGGCGACACGTTCCGGCTGCGGACGTCCCTGGGACGCGCGCTCTTCAACGAGCTGCTGCCCGAGGACTACCCGTTCGTCGACTACGCGGTCGGCAAGAAGCAGCTCTCCGAGATCGTCAACGACCTCGCCGAGCGGTACCCGAAGGTCATCGTGGCGGCGACGCTCGACAACCTGAAGGCGGCCGGCTTCCACTGGGCCACCCGTTCCGGCGTCACCGTGGCCGTCACGGACATCGTCGTCCCCGAGGCCAAGAAGGCCATCGTCAAGGGGTACGAGGAGCAGGACGAGAAGGTCCAGAAGCAGTACGAGCGCGGCCTGATCACCAAGGACGAGCGCACGCAGGAGCTCATCGCGATCTGGACCAAGGCGACCAACGAGGTTGCCGAGGCGATGAACGCGAACTTCCCCAAGACGAACCCCATCTTCATGATGGTTGACTCGGGTGCCCGAGGAAACATGATGCAGATGCGTCAGATCGCCGGTATGCGTGGTCTGGTGTCGAACGCGAAGAACGAGACCATCCCGCGTCCCATCAAGGCCTCGTTCCGTGAGGGCCTGTCCGTGCTGGAGTACTTCATCTCCACCCACGGTGCCCGTAAGGGTCTCGCGGACACCGCCCTGCGTACCGCCGACTCGGGTTACCTGACCCGTCGTCTGGTGGACGTCTCGCAGGACGTCATCATCCGCGAGGAGGACTGCGGTACCGAGCGCGGCCTCAAGCTGCAGATCGGTGCGCGCGGCGAGGACGGCGTCCTTCGTAAGACGGACGACGTCGAGACCAGCGTCTACGCCCGCATGCTCGCCGAGGACGTCGTCATCGACGGCAAGGTGATCGCGCCGGCCAACGTCGACCTGGGCGACGTGCTCATCGACCAGCTGATCCAGCACGGTGTCGAGCAGGTCAAGACCCGCTCGATCCTCACCTGCGAGTCCACGGTCGGCACGTGTGCCTTCTGCTACGGACGCTCGCTGGCCACCGGCAAGCTGGTGGACATCGGTGAGGCCGTCGGTATCATCGCGGCCCAGTCGATCGGTGAGCCCGGTACCCAGCTGACGATGCGTACCTTCCACACCGGTGGTGTGGCGGGTGACGACATCACGCAGGGTCTGCCGCGTGTCGTCGAGCTCTTCGAGGCCCGTGTCCCCAAGGGTGTCGCCCCGATCTCCGAGGCTGTCGGCCGGGTCCGCATCGAGGAGACCGAGAAGACGAAGAAGCTCGTCGTCACCCCGGACGACGGCAGCGAGGAGATCGCTTACCCGATCTCCAAGCGGTCCCGTCTGCTGGTGGGCGAGGGCGACCACGTCGAGGTCGGCCAGAAGCTGACCGTGGGTGCCACCAACCCGCACGACGTGCTGCGTATCCTCGGCCAGCGCCAGGTTCAGATCCACCTGGTGGCCGAAGTGCAGAAGGTCTACAACAACCAGGGCGTGTCGATCCACGACAAGCACATCGAGATCATCATCCGGCAGATGCTCCGCCGTGTGACGATCATCGAGTCCGGCGACGCCGAGCTGCTGCCCGGCGAGCTGGTCGAGCGCGGCCGCTTCGAGACCGAGAACCGTCGTGTGGTCTCCGAGGGCGGTCACCCCGCCTCCGGTCGTCCGCAGCTGATGGGTATCACCAAGGCCTCGCTGGCGACCGAGTCCTGGCTGTCGGCCGCCTCCTTCCAGGAGACGACCCGAGTGCTGACCGACGCGGCGATCCACGCCAAGTCGGACTCGCTGCTCGGCCTGAAGGAGAACGTCATCATCGGTAAGCTCATCCCGGCCGGTACGGGTCTGGCCCGTTACCGGAACATCCGGGTGGAGCCCACCGAGGAGGCGAAGGCAGCGATGTACTCGGCCGTCGGTTACGACGACATCGACTACTCGCCCTTCGGCACCGGCTCCGGCCAGGCCGTTCCCCTGGAGGACTACGACTACGGGCCCTACAACGGCTGAGTCGTGTCCCGCAGAGTCTGATCCGCAAGGCGGCCGTCCCCTCCCGGGATGGCCGCCTTGCGGCTTTTCGCGGAACTTCGCACGGGCGCCGCGCGTCCGTCAGTATGGAGAGACCATTCCGAGGCGGGGAGGTGTCGCGCGTGTCACTCGATCCGTGGGGCAACGGGCGGCTGCCGCAGTCCGGCCAGGTACCTGGCATGCTGGCGGCCGACGCCGACCGGGAGCGCACGGTGGACGTCCTGAAGGCCGCCTTCGCGGAGGGGCGTCTGCAGCAGCAGGAGTACGAGCACCGGATGTCCACCGCCTACCAGGCGCGTACCTACGGTGAGTTGCAGCTGCTGGTGCGCGACCTCCCACAGGGGCCGTCGCCGATGTCGGTACAGATGTCCCCACCGATGGGATACGTGCCGCGGACCTTCCTGCCGGCCCCGCCGCGCACGAACACCTCCGCCATCGCCTCGTTCGTCTGTGGTCTGGCGGGCACCTTCACCCTCGTGACGGCGATTCCGGCGGTGATCCTCGGGCACAAGGCCCGCAAGGAGATCCGCGGCACCGGCGAGGCGGGGGACGGATTCGCCGTCGCCGGCCTGGTGTTGGGCTGGATCGTCTCCGGATTCCTCGGTCTCATCCTGTTCTTCGTGATGATCGGGATGGTCTTCGGTTCCGGCTGAGAGTTCGAGCCCGACGGGCGGCGTGTCCTGCGCTGATGCATTTGTTTTGACCGGAGCCGATGCGATAGGTACGATCTGACCTTGTGCCTGGGGTGTGCCCGGGTCCTTGCGCGTGCCCCCAGCCTCTGGCCGGGGGAGGTTACCGATACCGCGTGGGGATACCGAGGCCGCGACACCCGACATACGTACGTTCCCTGCTCCACGGGGACGTGCGGGGTCCGCGACACACCCGACCGCGTGGGTCGGTGCCCCAGGTTAGTTTTATCGAGATCGGCACACAGAAACCGGAGAAACGGTGCCTACGATCCAGCAGCTGGTCCGGAACGGCCGGCAGGACAAGGTCAAGAAGAATATGACACCCGCGCTGAAGGGTTCCCCTCAGCGCCGCGGTGTTTGCACGCGTGTGTACACGACCACCCCGAAGAAGCCGAACTCGGCGCTTCGCAAGGTGGCCCGTGTGCGTCTGACCAGTGGGATTGAGGTCACCGCCTACATTCCGGGCGAGGGCCACAACCTCCAGGAGCACTCCATCGTGCTCGTGCGTGGCGGTCGTGTGAAGGACCTGCCGGGTGTTCGCTACAAGATCATCCGCGGCTCCCTGGACACCCAGGGCGTCAAGAACCGCAAGCAGGCCCGCAGCCGCTACGGCGCCAAGAAGGAGAAGTAAGCATGCCTCGTAAGGGTCCTGCCCCGAAGCGCCCGGTCATCATCGACCCGGTCTACGGATCTCCTCTGGTGACCTCGCTGGTCAACAAGATCCTCCTGCACGGCAAGCGTTCCACCGCCGAGCGGATCGTTTACGGCGCCCTCGAGGGCCTCAAGGAGAAGACCGGTACCGACCCGGTCATCACCCTGAAGCGCGCTCTTGAGAACATCAAGCCGACTCTGGAGGTCAAGTCCCGCCGCGTCGGCGGTGCGACCTACCAGGTGCCGGTCGAGGTTCGCCCCGCCCGTGCCTCCACGCTCGCGCTGCGCTGGCTCGTGGGTTACTCCCGCGCCCGCCGTGAGAAGACCATGACCGAGCGCCTGATGAACGAGCTGCTGGACGCCAGCAACGGTCTCGGCGCCTCTGTCAAGCGTCGCGAGGACACGCACAAGATGGCCGAGTCGAACAAGGCCTTCGCGCACTACCGCTGGTAGTCACTACCCACATCGAGACCGAGAGAAGACCGAGCCTAATGGCCACCACTTCGCTTGACCTGGCCAAGGTCCGCAACATTGGGATCATGGCCCACATCGACGCGGGCAAGACGACGACCACCGAGCGGATCCTGTTCTACACCGGCGTCTCGTACAAGATCGGTGAAGTCCACGACGGCGCAGCCACCATGGACTGGATGGAGCAGGAGCAGGAGCGCGGCATCACGATCACGTCGGCCGCGACGACCTGCCACTGGCCGCTGAACGATGTCGATCACACGATCAACATCATCGACACCCCGGGGCACGTCGACTTCACGGTCGAGGTGGAGCGTTCGCTCCGCGTCCTCGACGGTGCCGTCACGGTGTTCGACGGTGTCGCCGGTGTTGAGCCGCAGTCCGAGACCGTTTGGCGTCAGGCGGACCGCTACGGCGTTCCGCGCATCTGCTTCGTCAACAAGCTCGACCGGACCGGTGCCGAGTTCCACCGCTGCGTCGACATGATCGTGGACCGCCTCGGTGCGGTTCCGCTGGTCATGCAGATCCCCATCGGCACTGAGATGGACTTCAAGGGCGTCGTCGACCTCGTCGCCATGAAGGCGATGGTGTGGTCCGCCGAGGCCACCAAGGGCGAGATGTACGACACTGTCGACATCCCGAGCACGCACGTCGAAGCCGCCCAGGAATGGCGCGGCAAGCTCCTCGAGACCATCGCGGAGCACGACGACGAGATGATGGAGCTGTTCCTCGAGGGCCAGGAGCCCAGCGAAGAGCAGCTGATGGCCGCGATCCGTCGCGCCACCATCGCCTCGACCGACTCGGAGCACCAGGGCAAGCCGACCTTCACGCCGGTGTTCTGTGGCAGCGCGTTCAAGAACAAGGGCGTACAGCCCCTGCTCGACGCCGTGGTCCGTTACCTGCCCTCCCCCCTGGACATCGAGGCCATCGAAGGCCACGACGTCAAGGACTCGTCGGTAGCCGTGAAGCGCCAGCCGTCCGAGGACGAGCCGTTCTCCGGTCTTGCTTTCAAGATCATGAGCGACCCGCACCTCGGCAAGCTCACCTTCGTCCGGGTTTACTCGGGCCGCCTCGAGACCGGCACCTTTGTGCTGAACTCGGTGAAGGGCAAGAAGGAGCGCATCGGCAAGATCTACCGTATGCACGCGAACAAGCGTGAGGAGATCCCGACGGCGGGCGCCGGCGACATCATCGCCGTCATGGGCCTGAAGCAGACCACCACCGGTGAGACGCTGTGCGACGAGAAGCAGCCGGTCATCCTGGAGTCCATGGACTTCCCGGCCCCGGTCATTCAGGTCGCCATCGAGCCCAAGTCCAAGGGTGACCAGGAGCGTCTGGGTATCGCGATTCAGCGTCTCGCTGAGGAAGACCCCTCGTTCCAGGTTCACTCCGACGAGGAGACCGGCCAGACCATCATCGGTGGTATGGGCGAGCTCCACCTCGAGGTGCTGGTCGACCGCATGAGGCGCGAGTTCCGCGTCGAGGCGAACGTCGGCAAGCCCCAGGTCGCATACCGCGAGACGATCCGCAAGACTGTCGACCGGATCGACTACACGCACAAGAAGCAGACTGGTGGTACCGGCCAGTTCGCGAAGGTACAGATCTCGATGGAGCCCATCGAGGGCGGCGACGCCTCGTACGAATTCGTGAACAAGGTCACCGGTGGCCGCATCCCCCGTGAGTACATCCCCTCGGTGGACGCCGGCGCCCAGGAAGCCATGAAGTTCGGCATCCTGGCCGGTTACGAGATGGTGGGTGTTCGCATCACCCTTCTCGACGGTGGCTACCACGAGGTCGACTCCTCCGAGCTCGCCTTCAAGATCGCCGGTTCGCAGGCGTTCAAGGAGGGTGCTCGCAGGGCGAGCCCCGTACTGCTCGAGCCGATGATGGCCGTTGAGGTCACCACGCCCGAGGACTACATGGGCGACGTCATCGGCGACCTGAACTCCCGCCGTGGCCAGATCCAGGCCATGGAGGAGCGCAGCGGCGCCCGTGTCATCAAGGGTCTCGTGCCCTTGTCGGAGATGTTCGGCTACGTCGGAGACCTCCGCAGCAAGACCTCGGGTCGCGCAAGCTACTCGATGCAGTTCGACTCCTACGCCGAGGTTCCGCGGAACGTCGCTGAGGAGATCATCGCGAAGGCCAAGGGCGAGTAGCGCTCAATTTTCGCAGTGTTGCTCAACCCTTAGGCTTGATAGCAGGCATCGGGGCATTCGTCGCAATCCACCGGGGCTTCGGCCCTGAGAAGCGTGGCGGATTCCCCGGCAGCCCGCATTCCAGCAAAGATCACCTGGCGCCGATGAAGCAAGGCGTACAGAACAACTCCCCAGGAGGACCCCAGTGGCGAAGGCGAAGTTCGAGCGGACTAAGCCGCACGTCAACATCGGCACCATCGGTCACATCGACCACGGTAAGACGACGCTGACCGCGGCGATTACCAAGGTGCTGCATGACGCGTACCCGGACCTGAACGAGGCCTCGGCCTTCGACCAGATCGACAAGGCTCCTGAGGAGCGCCAGCGCGGTATCACGATCTCGATCGCGCACGTCGAGTACCAGACGGAGTCGCGTCACTACGCGCACGTCGACTGCCCCGGTCACGCGGACTACATCAAGAACATGATCACGGGTGCGGCGCAGATGGACGGCGCCATCCTCGTTGTCGCCGCGACCGACGGCCCGATGCCGCAGACCAAGGAGCACGTGCTCCTGGCCCGCCAGGTCGGCGTTCCGTACATCGTCGTGGCCCTGAACAAGGCCGACATGGTGGACGACGAGGAGATCCTGGAGCTCGTCGAGCTCGAGGTCCGTGAGCTCCTCTCCGAGTACGAGTACGCGGGCGACGACCTTCCGGTCGTGCGCGTGTCGGCGCTCAAGGCTCTTGAGGGCGACAAGGAGTGGGGCGCGAAGCTCCTCGAGCTCATGGCGGCCGTCGACGAGGCGATCCCGACTCCGGCTCGTGACGTCGAGAAGCCGTTCCTGATGCCGATCGAGGACGTCTTCACGATCACCGGTCGTGGCACCGTCGTCACCGGTCGTATCGAGCGTGGTGTCCTCAAGGTCAACGAGACTGTCGACATCATCGGCATCAAGGAGACCAAGACCACCACCACGGTCACCGGTATCGAGATGTTCCGCAAGCTGCTCGACGAGGGCCAGGCGGGCGAGAACGTCGGTCTGCTCCTCCGTGGCATCAAGCGCGAGGACGTCGAGCGCGGCCAGGTCATCATCAAGCCGGGTTCGGTCACGCCGCACACCGAGTTTGAGGCCCAGGCCTACATCCTGTCGAAGGACGAGGGTGGCCGTCACACCCCCTTCTTCAACAACTACCGTCCGCAGTTCTACTTCCGGACGACCGACGTGACCGGCGTTGTGACCCTCCCCGAGGGCACCGAGATGGTCATGCCGGGCGACAACACCGCCATGACGGTCGCGCTGATCCAGCCGATCGCCATGGAAGAGGGCCTGAAGTTCGCCATCCGCGAGGGTGGCCGTACCGTGGGCGCCGGCCAGGTCGTCAAGATCACCAAGTGATCTGACGCTTAGGGCCTGTCCGGCCGGTCTGGGTCGGATAGGCCGCGGCGTCTGGTGCGTGCGATCGCAAGGCGCCGGAGCGTCCTGATAGCGGAGCTATCCGGTCGTTTCGGCAACGCAGCGAGCGTGCGTGCCAGGCGTCGCGGGCCCGGCCTGGGCTGGCCGGACAGGTCCTGGCGAGCATCACACCAAGGGCCCTGTCCCACCGTTCGCGGTGGGGCAGGGCCCTTGGCCTTTTTCCAGAACGTATCTGCGGGGAGGTCCCCCGGGCGGTTACGCCGTGGACTGCGTCTCGGCCCGCCACACCCACGGGGTCGCGGCGAAGTCCAGGCCGACCACGTACGCCCGGCCGTCGGCGCCGTGCAGCAGCGTGGGGGTGCCGACCGGGAGCGCGAAGGGCGGCCGCTTGAGCGGCCGGCCGGGCTGCGTGGTGTCCACGAGCTTGACGGTGCCGTCGAGCTCCTTGCCGAGCAGCAGCAGGCCGCGGTGCCCGCTGCGGGCCGGCGCGGCGCCGACCGCGACATCGGCGTAGCCGCCGTACCCGCTCAGTTGCGCGGGCGTCAGCACGCCGTCCCGTGACGCCGTGCCGTCGACCGTGCGCAGTACCAGCTCGCCGGTCACCGGCCGCCGGTAGGCGACCGTGAGGGAGCCGTCGGGGGCGAGCGCCGCGGACGGGGGCTCACCGGGCTGCGGCATGCCCTTCAGCGCCTGGAAGGCCATCGGCTGCCCGGGCGCGGGCTGCGTCCAGTGGTGGACGGTCTCGCGGCCGGCGGCGAAGACATGGATCCGCGCCTGGCCGTCGAGCACCACCGCCAGGCCGTCCTGCACCTCGTCGCCGCCGAGGTCACGCCAGTCGCCCCACTTCCCGCCGGGCTCCCTGACCTTGGTCCAGACACCCTTGGCGGCGCTGCGGACGAAGAGGTGGACCCGCCCGTCGGGGGTGGAGATCGCGACCGGGCAGCCGATCCGGCGGCCGTTGTCCTCGGTGCGCTCGGGGTTGCCCATACCGGTCCAGGCCCGGAACGCGCCGTCGGGGGAGCTCTGTTCCAGCAGGACGATCTCGCGTGAGTTGTGCCCGCCCTGGCCCTGCAGGGAGGAGAACCGCAGGGCGAACAGCAGCCGGCGGCCCGTGGTGTCCTTCACGGCGGCCAGCGCGGGGGCCAGCGGCCCGCCGCCGAGGTCCTGGGGATCGCTCCACTGGCCGCTGCCGGGGGCGCTCTCCTGCCAGCGCACGGCCCGGGTGCCGAGGACGCTGAACGCCTCCAGCCGGCCGTCGGCGCCGGTGAACGTCGCGGGCCGGGCGCCGGGGTAGCGGTAGTGGGTGGAACGGACCCAGCCCTTGGGGTTGGTCAGCGGGGTGTTCTGGCCGACTCCGTAGTCCCCGCAGCCGGCGGCGTTGCCGCAGTCCCACTCCGGATCTCCGCCGTACGGCAGGAGGTACTCGTTCTTCTCCCGGACCACGGACTGCGGGAGATTGCGGGGCCAGCGCTGGTTGTAGTAGCCGCGGTAGGAGGTGGTCACGAACCGCGGCACGTCACCGTCCGCCTTCGCGCTGTCGGCCACCCACTGGGCGAGGGCCTTCCAGGCGAAGAGCGCGGCGGGCGTGTGGTCGCGGTGGTCGGAGTAGCCGTTCTGGTCGCTGTTCTGGTGGTGGGCCGCGTCGTGCACCTGGATGTCGGGATCGGGGTCCAGGGTCTGCACGAGGGTCGGCTGGTAGCGCTCCAGCAGCGCGGCCAGCGAGTCCACCAGGGTCCGGTGGCTCACCTTGGTGGACCTTCCGACGGGGGAACCGGTGGCCACCACGGTGTCCAGGGTGATGCCGGGGACCGCCCACAGATGGGGGAGTCCCATCAGGTTCGGGTTCCCCTCGCCCATCGACAGGTTCACGAAGACCAGATCGGCCCGGCGCTCACCGTTCGCCAGCTGGTCGAGCTCGACGGTGAGGCCGCCGGTGAGCCGCAGCGCGGAATGGCGCCACGGGGTGAACTTGTCGAGGCCGAGCATGGTCGCGTACGCCTGGCGCAGCCCCTGGTGCCGGGCGGAGGAGTACGCCTGCCGGTTGGCCTTGGGCGTGGGGGTGCGCGGCGCGTGGTTCACGCCCACGGACTCGCCCGCCGTCACGTAGACCGAGACCACCGGGACGCCGCTGCGCACGGCGTGCAGGGTGTCGGGGTTCATGAAGTACAGGTCGTCGTCCGGGTGCGCGAGGACCTGGAGGAGCAGCGGCTTGGCGCCGGGCCGGTAGGCCTGGACCGCGCTCGGGTCGGAACCGGTGACCGGTTTCGCGTCGGACGGCGTGCTGGTGCAGCCGGCTGCCGCGGCCGCGGTTGCTAGGGCTGTGGCGACAAGTAGTTCCCTGCGGGACAACCTTCGCCTCGTAGAGACGCTCACAACAGATAGGAGCGTTCGGACGGCTCCGAGGTTGCGTGCGAGAACCTGCACGCCGGCTGACCTAGGGTGGTCCGTCGGGTTACCAGGGCGTTAAGGGAGCGATGCGTGTATCTGTCGGAGACCCGGGCGAGTGACAAGGCCCGGTCCGAGGGCGAACGTCCGGGCCGCCGCCGGGGACTGCGCGGTCTGGTGTCGGCGAACGTCTTCGCGCTCGGGATGACGAGCCTGATCACCGACATC
Organism: Streptomyces sp. H39-C1; assembly: GCF_027158125.1. Lineage (NCBI taxonomy): Bacteria > Bacillati > Actinomycetota > Actinomycetes > Kitasatosporales > Streptomycetaceae > Streptomyces > Streptomyces sp. H39-C1. Next base: position 21,918 of record NZ_JAPVLS010000047.1, on the reverse strand, counting down.
TCCTCGGAGATGGTCACCGCGGTCCTTCCCGTGTACCTGGTGACCGGACTCGGTCTGAGCATGCTGCAGTTCGGCTTCCTGGACGGCGTGTACTCGGGGTCGACGGCCCTGCTGCGGATCGTCGGCGGCTACCTCGCCGACAAGTTCACCGCACGCAAGGCCGTGGCGGGCTCCGGCTACCTCATGTCGGCGGTGACGAAGCTGGGATTCCCCCTGGTGGGCGCCTCGGTGCCGGGCATCGGGATGATGATGGCCGTCGACCGGGCGGGCAAGGGGATCAGAACCGCCCCGCGGGACGCGCTGATCTCGCTGTCCACCCCGCCGGAGTCGCAGGGCCGGGCGTTCGGCGTGCACCGGGCGATGGACACCGTCGGCGCCTTCATCGGCCCGGTCATCGCCTTCGCCCTGATGTCGATGATGAGCACCTCGCTGGGCACCGCGTACGACGCCGTGTTCGTGGTGAGCTTCTGCATCGGCGCGATCGGCGTGGTGGCCCTCGCGCTGTTCGTAAGGGACCCGTTCACGCGGAAGAAGACCGCCCGGGTCGCGGTCTCGCTCCGCGCCGGGCTGGGGATGCTCGGCAACGCGGCGTTCCGGCGGGCCTGCATCGGGGCCTGCCTGCTCGGCCTGGCGACGGTCTCCGACGCGTTCATCTACCTGGCGCTGCAGAACCGCACCGACCTGGCGATCTCCTGGTTCCCGCTGCTCCCGCTGGGCACGACCGGGGTGTACCTGCTGGCGGCGGTGCCGCTGGGCGGGCTGGCCGACCGGATCGGCCGCTGGAAGATCTTCCTGGCCGGGCACGCCTGCCTGATCGGCGCCTATCTGCTGATCGGCGGCGTCCTGGACCTGCGGGGCACGGCCCTGATCCTCATCGTCCTGGCCCTGCACGGGCTGTTCTACGCGGCGACCGACGGCGTCCTGATGGCGCACGCCGGGCCGCTGATCCCCGAGGAGCTGCGCACCAGCGGGCTGTCCGTGCTGCAGACCACCCAGACCCTGGGCCGTTCCGTCTCCTCCGTGGCGTTCGGCGCCGCCTGGATGCGCTGGGGCCCGGAGAACACCATCCAAGGATTCACCGTCGCTCTGACGGCCGCCGTGCTGCTGTGCATGGTGCTGCTGCGGCCGGGTGCCGCCCACGGTCCCGAGGTGGCCGACGTATGAAGAACCGGATCATAGTTTTCGCGGTGTGCGTGGCCGTGCTGGCCTCGGTGGCCATCGGGTACACGGTGTACGCCCTGCAGCGCGACAAGGCCCGCGCCGGGGGCGGTGAGGGAGTGCGCCCGGTCGCCGGCGCCGTCGACCTCACCCCGGGCGGCAGTGCCCGGCTGATCTTCCGCGACACCGCCAAGGGCCCCGGCTTCGGCCGGCTGGCCGAGGTGCGGGTGGGCAGCCCCGGCGGCGGCCGGAAGGTCGACACGCAGGCCTGCGAGCGCAGCTACGCGGCGGCCGGCCGGCTGCTCTGCCTGGCCGGCCAGAACGGCCTGGTGGTGCACCACTACGCGGAGCTGCGCGACAGCCGGATGAAGCTGCTCAAGCGGATCCAGCTGCCCGGCCTGCCCAGCCGCGCCCGGCTCTCCGCCGACGGCCGGATGGCGGCCTGGACGGCGTTCGTCTACGGGGACTCGTACACCTCGGCCGGCTTCTCCACCCGCACCGGCATCTACGACTCGCGCACCGACACGGTGGTGCCGACCCTGGAGACGTTCGAGGTCCGGCGGAACGGCAAGGACTTCACACCGCCGGACCGGAACTTCTGGGGGGTGTCGTTCCTGAAGGACGACAACACCTTCTACGCGACGCTGGGCAGCTCCTCCAGCGGCGGAACGTTCCTGGTCCGCGGCGACTTCGCGGCCCGCACCATGACCGTGTTGCGGGAGAACGTCGAGTGCCCGTCGCTCTCCCCCGACGGCACCCGGCTGGTCTTCAAGAAGAAGATCTCCGACGACCCGTCCAAGCCGTGGCGGCTGTACGTGCTGGACCTGGCGACCCTGCGGGAGACGGCGCTCGCCGAGACCCGCAGCGTGGACGACCAGGGCGACTGGCTGGACGACCGCACCATCGCCTACTCCCTGCCGACCGGCAGCAGCGCCTTCGACGTGTGGAAGCAGCCCGCGGACGGTTCGGGCCGGCCTGAGCTGATGGTGTCGGGCGCCTACGGGCCGAGCGTGGTGCGCTGAGCGCTCCCCGCCCGCCCGGCCACAGGCCCTCAGTCTCAGTGCGCGAAGGACATCCTGCTGGGCGGTGAGACGTACCGGGCGTAGTTGTCCTGCGCCGGGTACGTACGGCCCGCCGGTCCGGCGGCGAAGACCCGCAGGATGTTCTCGGAGACCTGGCGGGCGAACTCCCCGGACGCCTCGGGCACCCGCTGCTCGCCGGCCTGGTCCCGGCAGCCGGTGTTGCCGTACACGCTGCAGGCCCAGCTCATGGTGCCGGTGGCGAAGACCCCGGCGCCCGAAGGCACCGTGTAGTAGGCGGCGTTGGCCCGGGTCTTCGCGCCGCGGCAGGTCAGCGGGGAGTCCCCGACGACCTGGATCGGGCGCGGCACCGGGACGCCGGCCATCAGCCGGTCCGACTCCACGCCGACCAGTCCGATGTACTTGCTGCCGGCCCTGGCGCCGGTGCCGCGGAACATCCACGCGTCCGGGTCGGTGACGACGAACGGCGCGTAGACCGGGTTGCACTCGTACAGCACGCCGGTCAGGACGCTCTCCGGGCGCGGGTCGGGCGGCAGCCGCCACTGCTGGGTGGCCTGGCTGGGGTCCTTGAGGATCATCGGGTCCTCGGCGGGGTCCTTGTAGACCACCACCACGCGGTCCTTGCCCAGCGAGCTGGGCTCCAGCCGTATGTGCCGGTAGGCGGCGTTGGAGGAGAAGAAGGCGATGTTCACGCCGGCGTCGCGGATCGTGAGGGTGTTGTCGCGCATGCCCGCCGACCAGTACTCGTCGTGCCCGGGGAAGATCACCGCACGGGCGCCGCGGAACAGCTCCGCCGAGTTGTCGAGGTCGGTGTCGGTCTCGTAGGCGAGCGGTATGCGCATCCGCTCCGCGATGCTGAGCATCGGCAGCTCGTACCAGTTGAAGGGCGAGCCCTTGCCGTCGTACGGCCGGTCGAAGCCGGCCTTGCGCGAGCGCTTGTCGTAGCCGGGTCCCGTGGTGCCGCGGGAGTCGCCGTAGACATTGGTGCCGCCGCCCCACTTGTTGTACGCGGCCCAGGTGGTGACCGCGTTCACGAACACGGTGCGGCCGACGGTGGAGGTGGAGCGGATCGTCAGCGTCACCCAGCGGTCGTGGCCCTGGCTGGAGACGAGCTTCAGCAGATAGCTGCCCTGCGGCCAGTTCCTGGTGCTCACCGTCAGGGACGGCTTCCAGGGCGCGCTGATCAGGTATATGCCGGGCACCGTCTTCGGGCCCGCCTGCCGCTCACCGGGCCGGGATGCCGACGACCAGACCTTGCGGCCCTGCTTCCCCTGGTACCAGCCCATCCGGTACGCCTCGACGCGGAAGCTCCTGGCGGTGGTGGAGACGAACAGCCGAAACGATTCTCCTGAGGTGACGCTCACGTGGTCGGCGAAGCCCTCGATCGCGTCGGACGGCCCCGGGTCGCGCAGCCGCCAGGCGGTGCTGCCGGGCCGCCGGTTCTCCTCCGTCACCGACCAGTTGTCCATGTCGAGCGGCGGGGCGGCCTGGGGAGTCCTGGCGGGCGGGGTCAGCGCTCCGGTGCCGGGGGTGCCGCACGCGCCGGCGAACAGCGCGAGGACGACCGTGAGCAGTACCAGACGGGGCAGCCTCTTCAACGAACACTCTTTCTCGTCCGACGTGTCCCCGCCATGTCAGGGAACTCCGCAGATGAGGACCGTCCGGGGGAGCCTTTGGTTGCTCCGCCTGCCCAGGTGGTAGTGTCACCGGCTCGATTGGCGTGGAGTGTGCCCCATATGGCACACTAGCCAAGTTGCTCGGTCGAGCGCCGATGCTGCGCGCCTCCCGTCGGGAGGACCGGAAGCGAGTCCCACAGTACTCGTCGTCATGATCCGCCTCTTGGTGGCATGACGGACGTACGGGAATCTTCCGGGAAGCGTTAGTGCGGTTCCGGCCAGGCACCCGGTGGGAGTCTTCACCACATCCTGCGGTCAGAGCGCCGCGCTTCCTTCTCCGAGGGATTTCCGCTTGCGGAAATTTATGAGAAGGGGTGCGACACGCCCGACCGCGTGGGTCGGCGGAGAGTCACTACCGACCGGGTTCCAGAGCGTTACGAGACAAAGGACTACGGAGTAGCCATGGCGGGACAGAAGATCCGCATCCGGCTCAAGGCGTACGACCACGAGGTCATCGACTCCTCGGCGAAGAAGATCGTCGAGACGGTGACGCGTACTGGTGCGCACGTCGCAGGCCCGGTGCCGCTGCCCACTGAGAAGAACGTGTACTGCGTCATCAAGTCGCCGCACAAGTACAAGGATGCGCGCGAGCACTTCGAGATGCGCACCCACAAGCGGCTCATCGACATTCTCGACCCCACGCCGAAGACGGTTGACTCGCTGATGCGTCTCGACCTCCCGGCTGGCGTCGACATCGAGATCAAGCTCTGAGGTGACGCGCGAGATGGCTAAGAGCATTAAGGGCGTCCTGGGCGAGAAGCTCGGCATGACGCAGGTCTGGGACGAGAACAACCGCATTGTGCCGGTGACCGTCATCAAGGCCGGCCCGTGTGTCGTGACCCAGGTCCGCACCAACGACGTCGACGGCTACGAGTCGGTTCAGATCGCCTTCGGCGAGATTGACCCGCGCAAGGTGAACAAGCCCCTCAAGGGTCACTTCGCCAAGGCCGACGTAACCCCGCGCCGCCACCTGGTGGAGCTTCGTACGCCTGACGCCGGCGAGTACACGCTGGGCCAGGAGATCACCGCTGCGACCTTCGAGTCCGGTGTCAAGGTCGATGTGACCGGCACCAGCAAGGGCAAGGGTTTCGCCGGTGTCATGAAGCGTCACAACTTCAAGGGTCTCGGCGCTGGTCACGGCGTTCAGCGCAAGCACCGTTCCCCCGGCTCCATCGGTGGCTGTGCCACCCCGGGTCGTGTCTTCAAGGGCATGAAGATGGCCGGCCGGATGGGTGGAGAGCGTGTGACCACACAGAATCTGACCGTCCACGCCGTTGACGCGGAGAAGGGCCTGCTCCTCATCAAGGGAGCGGTACCTGGTCCGAACGGCGGCCTCATCCTGGTCCGTACCGCGGCCAAGGGGGCTTGAGGATATGAGCACCATTGACATCCTGTCGCCCGCGGGCGACAAGACCGGGAGCCTTGAGCTTCCCGCCGAGATCTTCGACGCCAAGGTCAGCATTCCGCTGATCCACCAGGTCGTCGTGGCGCAGCTCGCTGCCGCCCGTCAGGGCACGCACAGCACCAAGCGTCGCGGCGAGGTCCGCGGTGGTGGGCGCAAGCCTTACCGCCAGAAGGGCACCGGCCGCGCCCGCCAGGGTTCGACCCGCGCTCCGCAGTTCGCGGGCGGTGGCGTCGTCCACGGTCCGAAGCCGCGTGACTACTCCCAGCGGACGCCGAAGAAGATGATCCGGGCCGCCCTCCTCGGCGCCCTGACCGACCGGGCGCGTCACTCCCGCATTCACGTCGTTTCCGGCGTGATCGAGGGCACGACGCCTTCCACGAAGTCCGCCAAGACGCTGTTCGGCAAGATCTCGGAGCGTAAGAACGTGCTCCTGGTCGTCGAGCGCGCTGACGAGGCCGCGTGGCTGTCCGCCCGCAACCTGCCCCAGGTCCACATCCTGGAAGCCGGTCAGCTGAACACCTACGACGTGCTCGTCTCCGACGAAGTGGTCTTCACGAAGGATGCCTTCGAGCGTTTCGTGGCGGGTCCCGCCGCGTCCGCCAAGGCCGTTGCCTCCGAGGATGAGCTCGAAGGGAACGACGCCTGATGAGTGAGACCAAAACCGCCGCGGTCGTCACCAGCAAGACCTTCACGGACCCCCGTGACATCCTGGTCAAGCCGGTGGTTTCCGAGAAGAGCTACGCGCTCCTGGACGAGAACAAGTACACGTTCATCGTCGCGCCGGGCAGCAATAAGACCCAGATCAAGCAGGCCGTCGAGGCGGTCTTCTCGGTCAAGGTCACCGGGGTCAACACGATCAACCGGCAGGGTAAGCGCAAGCGCACCAAGACCGGTTTCGGCAAGCGCAAGGACACCAAGCGCGCCATCGTGACCCTCGCTGAGGGCGACCGAATCGACATCTTCGGCGGCCCGGTCTCCTAACGGAGTCCGTGTCGTCCGATATCGGACGAGGACTGAGAAATGGGTATCCGCAAGTACAAGCCGACGACGCCGGGCCGTCGTGGCTCCAGCGTCGCCGACTTCGTCGAGATCACGCGGTCCACGCCGGAGAAGTCGCTGGTCCGCCCCCTGCACAGCAAGGGCGGGCGTAACAGCTCGGGTCGCATCACTGTTCGCCACCAGGGTGGCGGTCACAAGCGTGCTTACCGAGTCATCGACTTCCGTCGTCATGACAAGGACGGCGTTCCGGCGAAGGTCGCTCACATCGAGTACGACCCGAACCGCACCGCACGCATCGCGCTGCTGCACTACGCAGACGGCGAGAAGCGCTACATCATTGCCCCGGCCAAGTTGAGCCAGGGCGACCGGGTTGAGAACGGCCCCACGGCCGACATCAAGCCGGGCAACAACCTCCCGCTGCGCAACATCCCGGTGGGTACGACCATCCACGCTATCGAGCTGCGTCCCGGCGGCGGTGCGAAGATCTCCCGTTCCGCGGGTGCTTCGGTCCAGCTGCTGGCGAAGGAGGGCTCCATGGCCACCCTTCGTATGCCGTCCGGTGAGGTCCGCCTGGTCGACGTCCGCTGCCGCGCCACTGTTGGCGAGGTCGGCAACGCCGAGCAGTCGAACATCAACTGGGGCAAGGCCGGCCGTATGCGCTGGAAGGGCGTCCGCCCGACCGTCCGCGGTGTCGCGATGAACCCTGTCGACCACCCGCACGGTGGTGGTGAGGGTAAGACCTCCGGTGGTCGCCACCCGGTCTCCCCGTGGGGTCAGAAGGAGGGTCGTACTCGCTCGCCGAAGAAGGCAAGCAGCAAGTACATCGTCCGCCGCCGCAAGACGAACAAGAAGCGCTAGGAGCAGGTTTAGATGCCGCGCAGTCTCAAGAAGGGGCCCTTCGTCGACGACCACCTCATCAAGAAGGTGGACGTACAGAACGAGGCAGGCACCCACAACGTCATCAAGACCTGGTCCCGCCGCTCCATGATCATTCCGGCGATGCTGGGCCACACGATCGCGGTGCACAACGGCAAGATCCACGTCCCGGTGTTCGTCACCGAGTCCATGGTCGGCCACAAGCTCGGCGAATTCTCGCCGACCCGCACGTTCCGCGGCCACGTCAAGGACGACCGCAAGACGAAGCGTCGCTGATCGGCGGAGTGCGAAGACTATGACTGACACCGAAGGGACAACCATGGAAGCCAGGGCCCAGGCGCGGTACATCCGCGTCACGCCCATGAAGGCCCGCCGCGTGGTGGACCTCATCCGTGGCATGAATGCCACGGAGGCTCAGGCGGTCCTGCGTTTCGCCCCGCAGGCCGCGAGCGTGCCGGTGGGCAAGGTGCTTGACAGCGCCATTGCCAACGCCGCGCACAACTACGACCACTCCGATGCCGAGTCTCTCGTCATCACTGAGGCGTATGTCGACGAAGGTCCGACCCTGAAGCGGTTCCGTCCGCGTGCCCAGGGCCGTGCCTACCGGATCCGCAAGCGGACCAGCCACATCACCGTGGTCGTCAGCAGCAAGGAAGGGACCCGGTAATGGGCCAGAAGGTTAACCCGTACGGGTTCCGGCTCGGAATTACCACGGACTTCAAGTCTCGTTGGTACGCCGACAAGCTGTACAAGGACTACGTCAAGGAAGACGTCGCCATCCGCAAGATGATGACGCAGGGCATGGAGCGCGCCGGCATCTCGAAGGTTGAGATCGAGCGCACCCGTGACCGCGTGCGTGTGGACATCCACACCGCGCGTCCCGGCATCGTCATCGGCCGTCGTGGTGCCGAGGCCGACCGCATCCGCGGCGACCTGGAGAAGCTGACCGGCAAGCAGGTGCAGCTGAACATCCTCGAGGTCAAGAACCCCGAGATGGACGCTCAGCTGGTGGCCCAGGCCGTCGCCGAGCAGCTCTCCTCGCGTGTCTCCTTCCGTCGTGCCATGCGTAAGAGCATGCAGGGCACCATGAAGGCCGGCGCCAAGGGCATCAAGATCCAGTGCGGTGGCCGTCTCGGCGGCGCCGAGATGTCCCGCTCTGAGTTCTACCGCGAAGGCCGTGTGCCGCTGCACACCCTGCGCGCCAACGTGGACTACGGCTTCTTCGAGGCCAAGACCACCTTCGGCCGCATCGGTGTGAAGGTGTGGATCTACAAGGGCAACGTCAAGAACATCGCAGAGGTTCGCGCCGACAACGCCGCGGCCCGTGCGGGCAACCGCCCGTCGCGTGGTCCCGGCGCCGGTGGAACCGACCGTCCGCAGCGCCGCGGTGGCGAGCGCGGCGGCCGCGGCCGTAAGCCCCAGACGGACGGCGGTTCGGCTCCCAAGGCCGAGGCCCCCGCCGCTGTCGAGGCTCCGGCTGCGGACACTCCCGGAACGGAGGCCTGACCCAATGCTGATCCCCCGCAGGGTCAAGCACCGCAAGCAGCACCACCCGAAGCGCTCGGGCATGGCCAAGGGCGGCACCGAACTCGCGTTCGGTGAGTACGGCCTGCAGGCCGTCACCCCGGCCTATGTGACGAACCGGCAGATCGAGTCCGCTCGTATCTCCATCACCCGTCACATCAAGCGCGGCGGCAAGGTCTGGATCAACATCTACCCGGACCGTCCGCTGACCAAGAAGCCTGCTGAGACCCGCATGGGTTCCGGTAAGGGTTCGCCGGAGTGGTGGATCGCGAACGTCAAGCCCGGTCGGGTGATGTTCGAGCTGTCCTTCCCGAACGAGAAGGTTGCCAAGGAGGCGCTCACCCGCGCCGCCCACAAGCTTCCGATGAAGTGCCGCATTGTGCGGCGCGAGGCAGGTGAATCGTGATGGCGGCCGGCACCACTAAGGCCACCGAGCTGCGCACGCTGGGCGACGAGGAACTCCTCGCCAAGCTGAGCGAAGCCAAGGAGGAGCTGTTCAACCTCCGCTTCCAAGCGGCCACGGGACAGCTCGAGAACAACAACCGGCTCAAGGTCGTCCGCAAGGACATCGCCCGGATCTACACCTTGATGCGCGAGCGCGAGCTGGGCATCGAGACGGTGGAGAGCGCCTGATGAGCGAGAAGAATGTGACTGAGACCTCCGAGCAGCGCGGCTTCCGCAAGACCCGTGAGGGCCTTGTGGTCAGCGACAAGATGGACAAGACCGTAGTGGTCGCCGTCGAGGACCGTGTGAAGCACGCCCTGTACGGCAAGGTCATCCGGCGCACCAACAAGCTCAAGGCGCACGACGAGCAGAACGCTGCCGGCATCGGCGACCGTGTCCTCCTCATGGAGACCCGGCCGACCTCTGCCACCAAGCGCTGGCGCGTCGTGGAGATCCTCGAGAAGGCCAAGTAATCCCTGAGGGCTTTCCCTCAGGACCGTTCCGTCAGGCTCGGTAGGGGCGGGGCAACCCGCCCCTACCGGGAACCGACGCGACAAACAGGAGATAGACGTGATCCAGCAGGAGTCGCGACTGCGGATCGCCGACAACACTGGTGCGAAGGAAATCCTTTGCATCCGTGTTCTCGGTGGTTCGGGTCGCCGCTACGCGGGAATCGGTGACGTCATCGTTGCCACCGTCAAGGACGCGATCCCCGGTGGCAACGTGAAGAAGGGCGAGGTCGTCAAGGCGGTCATCGTCCGGACCGTCAAGGAGCGCCGTCGCGCAGACGGCTCGTACATCCGGTTCGACGAGAACGCCGCCGTCATTCTGAAGAACGACGGCGACCCCCGCGGCACCCGTATCTTCGGCCCGGTGGGCCGTGAGCTGCGCGAGAAGAAGTTCATGAAGATCGTTTCTCTCGCGCCGGAGGTGCTGTAACCGATGAAGATCAAGAAGGGCGACCTGGTCCAGGTCATCACCGGTAAGGACCGCGGCAAGCAGGGCAAGGTCATTGTGGCCTACCCCACTGAGAGCCGTGTCCTCGTCGAGGGTGTCAACCGGGTCAAGAAGCACACCAAGGCCGGCCAGTCCGACCGCGGTAGCAAGACCGGTGGGATCATCACGACCGAGGCCCCGATTCACATCAGCAATGTTCAGCTGATCGTGGAGAAGGACGGCAAGAAGGTCGTTACCCGCGTCGGTTACCGCTTCGACGACGAAGGCAACAAGATCCGCGTTGCCAAGCGGACGGGTGAGGACATCTGATGACTGCCACCACCACGCCGCGTCTGAAGACGCGCTACCGCGAGGAAATCTCGGGCAAGCTGCACGAGGAGTTCTCTTTCGAGAACGTCATGCAGATCCCGGGTCTGACCAAGATCGTGGTCAACATGGGTGTGGGCGACGCCGCCCGCGACTCCAAGCTGATCGAGGGCGCGATTCGCGACCTCGCCACGATCACCGGCCAGAAGCCGCAGGTCACCAAGGCCCGCAAGTCCATCGCGCAGTTCAAGCTGCGTGAGGGCCAGCCGATCGGCGCCCACGTCACCCTCCGCGGTGACCGTATGTGGGAGTTCCTGGACCGCGTGCTGTCACTCGCACTGCCGCGTATCCGTGACTTCCGCGGCCTGTCGCCGAAGCAGTTCGACGGCCGGGGCAACTACACCTTCGGTCTCACGGAGCAGGTCATGTTCCACGAGATCGACCAGGACAAGATCGACCGGGTCCGGGGCATGGACATCACCGTGGTTACCACGGCGACCAACGACGACGAGGGTCGTGCCCTGCTTCGTCACCTCGGCTTCCCGTTCAAGGAGATGTGACCGTGGCGAAGAAGGCTCTGATCGCTAAGGCCGCTCGCAAGCCCAAGTTCGCTGTGCGCGGTTACAACCGCTGCCAGCGCTGTGGCCGGCCGCACTCTGTCTACCGCAAGTTCGGCCTCTGCCGCGTGTGCCTTCGTGAGATGGCTCACCGTGGCGAGCTGCCGGGCGTGACCAAGAGCTCCTGGTAGATCCGGTTCCCTTCGGGGAATCCGGTGACCAGGAACTCTCGGTAAGCATCTGGACGGCAGGATGCCCTCCCCGTCTGCCGTAAGGTAGAGGGGTTGGGCGCCCTGTCGCCCATGACCGACTTACTACGCCGTAGGTCCCCGCGCCGCACCCGTCCCGACTTTGCTCGGGGAGAAGGATGGCGCAATGGAAACCCCGGCGAGAGAGGCCTAGGGCCAACTCATGACCATGACCGACCCCATCGCAGACATGCTCACCCGTCTGCGTAATGCGAACTCGGCGTATCACGATGACGTCGTGATGCCGTTCAGCAAGATCAAGTCGCACATCGCGGAGATCCTCCAGCAGGAGGGTTACATCACCGGCTGGAAGGTCGAGGATGCCGAGGTTGGCAAGAACCTCATCCTCGAGCTGAAGTTCGGTCCGAGCCGTGAGCGCTCGATCGCCGGCATCAAGCGCATCAGCAAGCCGGGCCTTCGGGTCTACGCAAAGTCCACCAATCTGCCCAAGGTGCTCGGCGGCCTGGGCGTGGCGATCATCTCCACGTCCCACGGTCTCCTCACCGGCCAGCAGGCCAGCAAGAAGGGCGTAGGTGGGGAAGTCCTCGCCTACGTCTGGTAATCGGGAACAGGAGGCATTGCAATGTCGCGCATCGGCAAGCTGCCCATCCCGGTTCCCGCCGGCGTGGACGTCACCATCGACGGCCGTACGGTCTCGGTGAAGGGCCCCAAGGGTTCCCTTTCCCACACCGTCGCTGCCCCGATCGATGTCGCCAAGGACGAGACCGGCACGCTCATCGTGTCGCGTCCTAACGACGAGCGTGTTTCGAAGGCCCTGCACGGCCTGTCCCGCACGCTGGTGGCGAACATGATCACTGGCGTGACCGCGGGTTACAGCAAGGCGCTCGAGATCAACGGCGTCGGCTACCGCGTCCAGGCGAAGGGCTCCAATCTGGAGTTCGCCCTGGGCTACAGCCACCCCGTCGTGATCGAGCCGCCGGAGGGCATCTCGTTCAAGGTGGAGTCGCCGACCAAGCTGAGTGTCGAGGGAATCGACAAGCAGAAGGTCGGCGAGGTAGCCGCGAACATCCGCAAGCTGCGGAAGCCCGACCCGTACAAGGGCAAGGGTGTTAAGTACGCGGGCGAAGTCATCCGCCGCAAGGTCGGAAAGGCTGGTAAGTAGCCATGGCATACGGTGTGAAGATCGCCAAGGGCAAGGCTTACAAGGGCGCGGCTCTCAAGCGTCGCCACATCCGCGTCCGCAAGCGGATCTCGGGCACGGAGGCGCGTCCGCGTCTCGTCGTGACCAGGTCCAACCGCGGCATCGTGGCGCAGGTTATCGACGACCTCGCGGGGCACACCCTCGCGTCGGCGTCGACCCTCGACCCGTCCATCCGTGGCGGCGAAGGCGACAAGTCCTCCAAGGCGAAGCAGGTCGGCCAGCTCGTGGCCGAGCGTGCCAAGGCCGCGGGTATTGAGACTGTCGTATTCGACCGTGGCGGCAATCAGTACGCAGGGCGCATTGCCGCCCTTGCGGACGCCGCCCGCGAAGCCGGACTCGAGTTCTGAGTTCGTCCCGCAGCTAGCGGATCAACGAAGAGAGGTAATTCCAATGGCTGGACCCCAGCGCCGCGGCAGCGGTGCCGGTGGCGGCGAGCGGCGTGACCGTAAGTCTGGGCGGGACGGCCAGCAGGCCGAGAAGACCGCCTACGTCGAGCGTGTTGTCGCGATCAACCGCGTCGCCAAGGTAGTCAAGGGTGGTCGTCGCTTCAGCTTCACCGCGCTGGTCGTGGTGGGCGATGGTGACGGCACCGTCGGTGTCGGTTATGGCAAGGCCAAGGAAGTTCCGGCCGCCATCGCCAAGGGTGTCGAGGAAGCGAAGAAGAACTTCTTCAAGGTTCCCCGCATCCAGGGCACCATCCCGCACCCGATCCAGGGCGAGAAGGCCGCGGGCGTCGTTCTGCTCAAGCCTGCTTCCCCCGGTACCGGTGTTATCGCCGGTGGCCCGGTGCGCGCCGTACTCGAGTGCGCCGGTATCCACGACGTTCTGTCCAAGAGCCTCGGCTCGGACAACGCGATCAACATCGTGCACGCCACGGTGGCCGCGCTTCAGGGCCTTCAGCGCCCCGAGGAGATCGCTGCCCGTCGTGGCCTGCCGCTGGAGGACGTCGCGCCCGCAGCTCTGCTGCGTGCACGTGCCGGGGTGGGTGCCTGATGGCTCGCCTCAAGGTCACGCAGATCAAGTCCTACATCGGTAGCAAGCAGAACCACCGTGACACCCTGCGTTCGCTCGGGCTCAAGCGCCTGAACGACGTGGTGGTCAAGGAGGACCGTCCGGAGATTCGCGGAATGGTCCAGACCGTCCGCCACCTCGTCACGGTCGAGGAGGTTGACTGACATGGGTGCTGAGAACCCGCAGAACCCCCTGAAGGTCCACAACCTGCGTCCCGCCCCGGGTGCCAAGACCGCCAAGACCCGTGTGGGTCGTGGCGAGGCGTCCAAGGGTAAGACCGCTGGTCGTGGTACCAAGGGCACGAAGGCCCGTTACCAGGTTCCGGCTCGCTTTGAGGGTGGGCAGATGCCCCTCCACATGCGCCTGCCGAAGCTCAAGGGCTTCAAGAACCCGTTCCGCGTCGAGTTCCAGGTCGTGAACCTGGACAAGCTCACCGCCCTCTACCCCGAGGGTGGAGAGGTCACGGTGGCCGATCTGGTCGCCAAGGGCGCGGTACGTAAGAACCAGCTCGTCAAGGTGCTCGGCACCGGCGAGATCACCGTGGCGCTGCAGGTTTCGGTTGACGCCGTCTCCGGCTCCGCCAAGGAGAAGATCGCTGCTGCCGGCGGCACCGTCACCGAGCTCATCTGAGTCTCGGCGACTGCTGCTGACAGCGACCGAATCGGGCCCGTTCCTCCTCGGAGGGACGGGCCCGATTCGGTAGCAGGCACCGAAGGACAAACTGCGCAAGTACGACCCTGACGTGTCTCTACCGGGTGGCGATCGCCAACTGGGGGAGACACGCGCTTCATACGGACCGCCACGCGCTGTTAGAGTCCGTTGGGTCGACTGGCGAAACTGCCCGCAGACTGTCCTCGCGCCCCATCCCGGCCGGTGATCCGCCGTCCGTGACAGACCATCTCGACCGACCCTTCCGCCCTGCTGCGCGGAAGGTGCAGGAGGCACCGTGCTCACCGCGTTCGCCCAGGCGTTCAAAACGCCTGACCTGCGCAAGAAGCTGCTGTTCACGCTGGGCATCATGGTGCTGTTCCGGCTCGGGGCGCACGTCCCGGTGCCAGGGGTGGACTACAAGGTCGTCAACGCGTGCATCAAGGACGCGGGCGGCGGGCAGGGCCTCTTCAGCCTGGTCAACCTCTTCAGCGGTGGTGCACTGCTCCAGCTGACCATCTTCGCGCTCGGGATCATGCCGTACATCACGGCGAGCATCATCCTGCAGCTGCTGACCGTGGTGATCCCACGCCTCGAAGCCCTCAAGAAGGAGGGCCAGGCGGGCACCGCGAAGATCACGCAGTACACCCGATACCTGACCGTGGCGCTGGCGATCCTGCAGGGCACCGGCCTGGTGGCCACCGCCCGCGGCGGCAGCCTCTTCTCCAGCTGCACCCAGCGCTACGACATCATCTCCAGCAAGTCGATCTTCACCACCGTCACGATGGTGGTCACGATGACCGCCGGTACCGTGATGATCATGTGGCTCGGCGAGCTGATCACCGACCGCGGCATCGGCAACGGTATGTCGATCCTGATGTTCGTCTCGATCGCGGCCGGCTTCCCGGGCGCCCTGTGGTCCATCAAGAGCTCCGGCAAGATCATGGGCGGCTGGTTCGAGTTCTTCATCGTCATCCTGATCGGCCTGGTGATGGTGGCCCTTGTGGTCTTCGTCGAACAGGCGCAACGCAGGATCCCGGTGCAGTACGCGAAGCGCATGATCGGCCGGCGGTCCTACGGCGGAACGTCCACGTATATCCCGCTCAAGGTGAACCAGGCGGGTGTGATTCCCGTCATCTTCGCCTCGTCGTTGCTCTACATTCCGGCCCTCGTCGTTCAGTTCAGCGGGTCGACAGCACCGTGGGCCCAGTGGGTCAGCGTCAACCTGACCAAGGGCGATCACCCCGCCTACCTGGCCGCTTACTTCCTGCTGATCGTCTTCTTCGCCTTCTTCTACGTCGCGATCTCGTTCAACCCCGAGGAAGTCGCCGACAATATGAAGAAGTATGGTGGCTTCATCCCGGGCATCCGGGCCGGTCGACCTACTGCTGAATACCTGAGCTACGTGTTGAACAGGATCACGTGGCCGGGATCGCTGTATCTGGGGCTCATCGCTCTCGTTCCCACCGTTGCCATCGCCTTGTTCAACGGCAGCACCAACTTCCCGTTCGGCGGGACCAGCATCCTGATCATCGTGGGTGTCGGCCTGGAGACCGTGAAGCAGATCGAGAGCCAGCTCCAGCAGCGCAACTACGAAGGGTTCCTCCGCTGATGCGAATCGTCCTCGTCGGGCCGCCTGGGGCCGGCAAGGGTACGCAGGCTGCGTTCCTCGCCAAGAACCTGTCGATCCCGCACATCTCGACGGGCGACCTCTTCCGCGCGAACATCAGCCAGGGCACCGCCCTGGGCAAGCAGGCGAAGTCCTACATGGACGCCGGCAACCTGGTGCCCGACGAAGTGACCATCGGGATGGCGAAGGACCGGCTCGTCGAGCCGGACACCGAGGGCGGCTTCCTGCTCGACGGTTTCCCGCGCAACGTCCACCAGGCCGAGGCGCTCGACGCCTTCCTGGTCGAGCGCGGTATCGCGCTCGACGGGGTCCTGGACCTGGAGGTCCCGGAGGACGAGGTCGTCAAGCGCATCGCCGGCCGGCGCACCTGCCGCAAGGACACGGCGCACACGTTCCACATCACGTACAAGAAGCCCGAGGTCGAGGGTGTGTGCGACGAGTGCGGCGGCGAGCTCTACCAGCGTGACGACGACTCCGAGGCGACCGTGCGCAACCGCCTCGCCGTCTATCACCGGGAGACCGAGCCGATCATCGACTACTACCGGCAGCAGGACCTGGTGGCGACGATCTCGGCGCTCGGTCCGGTCGCGGAAGTCACCCAGCGGGCGATGGACGCACTGAAGAGCAACAAGAGCGCGTAGTACCCACACGTACACAGGTCGGCCGCGGTGCCCAGGTGGCACCGCGGCCGTACTGTTTGAGTGACGACTTTTTCAGAGAGGGCCACAGGCATGGTCGAGATCAAGACCCCGGAGCAGATCGCCAAGATGCGCGAGGCGGGGTTGGTCGTCGCGGCCATCCACCGGGCGTGCGGCGAGGCCGCGGTTCCGGGCGTGAGCACCAAGGAGCTCGACGAGATCGCCGCGAAGGTGATCGCCGAGCACGGTGCCAAGCCGAACTTCCTCGGGTACGGCGGCTTCACCGGCAACATCTGCACCTCGGTCAACGATGTCGTGGTGCACGGCATCCCGGACCGGGAGACCGTCCTGAAGGACGGCGACCTCATCTCCATCGACGCGGGCGCCATCATCGACGGCTGGCACGGCGACGCGGCCTTCACGGCCTTCGTGGGCACCGGTCACGCTCCGGAGCTCATCGAGCTCAGCCGGGTGACCGAGGAGTCCATGTGGGCCGGTATCGCCGCGATGAAGAAGGGCAACCGGCTCTCCGACGTCTCGGCGGCGATCGAGGGCTACATCCGCCGCCAGCCGCGGCCGGCGTCCGGCAAGTACGGCATCGTCGAGGAGTACGGCGGCCACGGCATCGGCTCCGAGATGCACATGGACCCGCATCTGCTGAACTACGTCAACAAGAAGCGCGGCCGGGGCATCAAGCTGGTGCCGGGTGTCTGCCTGGCGATCGAGCCGATGGTCACCCTCGGCACCCCGCACACCCACGTCCTCGAGGACGAGTGGACGGTCAAGAGCGACGACGGGTCCTGGTCCAGTCACTGGGAGCACTCGATCGCGCTGACCGAGCAGGGCCCGCTGGTGCTCACCGCCGTCGACGGCGGCAAGGCGAAGCTGGCGGAGTACGGGATCACGGCGGCCCCCGACCCGCTCGGGTGAGCCGAGGCCCCGGCGGACGGGGTCGGACGCAGCCGCTCGAAGCTTGTGAGGCGCTCCGGCGCCGAGCCCGCGAGAGCGGCATGAAGAGGATTCGACCCGCTCGGGTGAGTCCGGACGATCGTCGGACGCTGTTGGGCCGGGTGGAGTAACGATCACCCAACGTGGGCATCTACCCCGGATTCGTCATTCCGGGGTGCCTGCCGTAGACTGACACGTCGGCTCATGTATACCCGCACGTCTGCGTGATTTACCTGGGCCGATCAAGGTAGCCGATTCGAAGGGCGAAGCGTGGCCAAGAAGCAAGGTGCCATCGAAATCGAGGGCACCGTGATCGAGTCTCTCCCGAACGCGATGTTCCGGGTGGAGCTCCAGAACGGTCACAAGGTCCTCGCGCACATCAGTGGCAAGATGCGTATGCACTACATCCGCATCCTTCCCGATGACAGGGTCGTTGTGGAGCTGTCTCCCTACGACTTGACGCGCGGACGGATCGTCTACCGCTACAAGTAGATCTCGCTGCTGCCCCGCTCCCGTGGGGCGATGGCACGACCCGGAGAACCTGACATCACATGAAGGTCAAGCCGAGCGTCAAGAAGATCTGCGACAAGTGCAAGGTGATCCGCCGTCACGGTCGGGTCATGGTCATCTGCGACAACCTGCGCCACAAGCAGCGCCAGGGCTGACGCACGACCTGCAACTCGCAGTTCTTCCCGCGACGCACACACAGTAATTACGCAGTCACCCGTCCCGGTACGCCGGGACGACACCTTCGGCGGGGGCCGAGGACCCGGAACGTACCTCGTACGGCGGCCGGGAACGGTACTGCGGAAGACCTCCGAATCAACAGGAGCCATGAATGGCACGCCTTTCCGGCGTTGACCTCCCGCGTGAGAAGCGCGTGGAGATCGCCCTCACCTACGTCTTCGGCATCGGTCGCACCCGTGCCCAGGAGACCCTGAAGAACACTGGTGTGAACCCCGACATCCGCGTTCGCGACCTTGCCGAGGAAGACCTCGTCAAGCTCCGCGACTACGTGGACGCCAACTTCAAGACCGAGGGTGACCTCCGTCGCGAGGTGCAGGCCGACATCCGCCGCAAGGTGGAAATCGGCTGCTACCAGGGTCTGCGTCACCGTCGTGGCCTTCCGGTCCACGGTCAGCGCACGCACACCAACGCTCGTACCCGTAAGGGTCCGCGTCGCGCCATCGCCGGTAAGAAGAAGCCGGGCAAGAAGTAGTCCTAGCGGACGCAACTGCGGTGCCGCCGGGGGGCGACCCCGGATCTCCGCAGAAGAAAGCGGTTCGCTCAGGACCGACCACCTCCACGGGAGTAATACATGCCTCCGAAGGGCCGTCAGGGCGCAGTCAAGAAGGTGCGCCGCAAGGAAAAGAAGAACGTCGCTCATGGGCACGCCCACATCAAGAGCACGTTCAACAACACGATCGTCTCGATCACGGACCCCTCGGGCAACGTGATCGCTTGGGCCTCTGCCGGCCATGTCGGCTTCAAGGGCTCGCGCAAGTCGACTCCGTTCGCCGCACAGATGGCTGCCGAATCGGCTGCCCGTCGCGCGCAGGAGCACGGCATGCGCAAGGTCGACGTCTTCGTCAAGGGTCCCGGCTCCGGCCGTGAGACCGCGATCCGCTCCCTCCAGGCCACTGGCCTCGAGGTCGGCTCGATTCAGGACGTCACCCCCACTCCGCACAACGGATGCCGCCCGCCCAAGCGCCGCCGCGTCTGACCACCTGAAGTAGGAGACAAGACAATATGGCGCGTTACACCGGGGCCGACTGCAAGCGTTGCCGTCGGGAGAAGCAGAAGCTGTTCCTCAAGGGCAGCAAGTGCGAGAGCGCAAAGTGCCCGATCGAGATCCGTCCTTACCCCCCGGGTGAGCACGGCCGCGGGCGCACCAAGGACAGCGAGTACCTCCTTCAGCTTCGCGAGAAGCAGAAGTGTGCCCGTATCTACGGTGTACTCGAGAAGCAGTTCGTGAACTACTACAAGGAAGCGAACCAGAAGTCCGGCAAGACCGGTGAGAACCTTCTGCGCATCCTTGAGATCCGTCTCGACAACGTGGTCTACCGGGCCGGCTTCGCCAAGTCCCGCGACCACGCCCGTCAGCTGGTTCGTCACGGACACATCACCGTGAACGGCCGCAAGACCGACATCCCGTCGGCTCGCGTGGCTGTGAACGACATCGTCGAGGTTCGTGAGTCCTCGCGTCAGATGACCCCGTTCGTGGTCGCTGCCGCCGAGGCCGGCGAGAAGACCGTGCCCGCGTGGCTCGAGTCGATCCCGTCGAAGCTCCGGATCCTCGTGCACTCGCTGCCCGAGCGGCCTGTTATCGACACGCAGGTCCAGGAGCAGCTGATCGTGGAGCTCTACTCCAAGTAGTCCTTGGAGCGAAAGCTCAGCGATACGGGCGGCAGAACCCAACCGGGTCCTGCCGCCCGTACCCTTGCAGTACCCCTCGGCATCAAATAGCGGATGCCGATGACTGGAGGAACATCATGCTTATCGCTCAGCGTCCGTCGCTGACCGAAGAGGTCGTCGACGAATTCCGCTCCCGGTTCGTGATCGAGCCGCTGGAGCCGGGCTTCGGCTACACCCTCGGAAACTCCCTTCGCCGCACGCTTCTCTCCTCGATCCCCGGTGCCGCTGTCACCAGCATCCGGGTCGACGGCGTTCTGCACGAGTTCACCACCGTGCCGGGCGTCAAGGAGGACGTGACCGACGTCATCCTCAACATCAAGCAGCTCGTCGTCTCCTCGGAGCACGACGAGCCCGTCGTGATGTACCTGCGCAAGCAGGGCCCGGGTGTCGTCACCGCCGCCGACATCGCGCCCCCGGCCGGTGTCGAGGTGCACAACCCCGACCTGGTTCTGGCCACCCTGAACGCCAAGGGCAAGCTGGAGATGGAGCTGACCGTCGAGCGCGGTCGCGGCTACGTCTCCGCCGTCCAGAACAAGCAGCAGGGCCAGGAGATCGGCCGTATCCCGGTCGACTCCATCTACAGCCCGGTGCTCAAGGTCACGTACAAGGTCGAGGCGACCCGTGTCGAGCAGCGCACCGACTTCGACAAGCTGATCGTCGACGTCGAGACCAAGCAGGCCATGCGCCCGCGCGACGCCATGGCGTCGGCCGGTAAGACCCTGGTCGAGCTGTTCGGCCTGGCCCGCGAGCTCAACGTCGACGCCGAGGGCATCGACATGGGCCCGTCCCCGACGGACGCCGCTCTGGCCGCCGATCTGGCGCTGCCGATCGAGGAGCTCGAGCTCACCGTTCGTTCGTACAACTGCCTCAAGCGCGAGGGCATCCACTCCGTGGGTGAGCTCGTCGCCCGCTCCGAGGCCGACCTGCTCGACATCCGCAACTTCGGTGCGAAGTCGATCGACGAGGTCAAGGCGAAGCTGGCCGGCATGGGCCTGGCCCTCAAGGACAGCCCGCCCGGATTCGACCCCACCGCCGCCGCCGACGCCTTCGGCGCCGACGACGACGTGGACGCCGGCTTCGTGGAGACCGAGCAGTACTGATCCGACTCCGTCGCGGAGGCGGGCCCGACCGCGGTTCACCCCGCTGGTCCCCGCCTCCGCGCGGTTCGGCAAGGACTTCTGGCAGGCACACGCCCGTCGGACACTGACACCGGTACCTGATCCGGCCGGTGCAGAAAAGAAGGAGAAAGACCATGCCTCAGCCCGCCAAGGGTGCCCGTCTGGGCGGCAGCGCCGCGCACGAGCGTCACCTGCTCGCGAACCTTGCGAAGGCGCTGTTCGAGCACGGCCGCATCACCACCACCGAGGCCAAGGCGCGTCGTCTGCGTCCGGTCGCGGAGCGCCTCATCACCAAGGCGAAGAAGGGCGACATCCACAACCGTCGCCAGGTGCTGGCCACCATCACCGACAAGAGCATCGTGCACACGCTCTTCACGGAGATCGGCCCGCGCTACGAGAACCGCCCCGGTGGTTACACGCGTATCACCAAGATCGGCAACCGTCGTGGCGACAACGCCCCGATGGCGGTCATCGAGCTGGTCGAGGCCCTGACCGTGGCCCAGGCCGCCACCGGTGAGGCCGAAGCCGCGACGAAGCGCGCGGTGAAGGAAGACACCCTCAAGAAGGACGACGCCGTCGAGGCGAAGTCCGACGAGGTCGTCGAGGACGCCAAGCCGGCCGAGAAGGCCGACGAGGAGTCGAAGGACGCCTGATCCAGGCGTTCGGCGTACTACGGACGGGCCCGCTCCCAGCTTCTGGGGGCGGGCCCGTTCCGCATGCACGGCATGATCAGCACCATCGGCACGAGAGGACCGCACGGTGAGCGACGAGGTGGAGCCCGGTTTCGTACGGGTGCGGCTGGACCTGTCGTACGACGGGGCCGAATTCTCCGGCTGGGCGAAGCAGCGGACCCGGCGCACCGTGCAGGGCGACCTGGAGGCGGCGCTGCAGACCGTCATGCGGCTACGGGAACCGGTCTCCCTGACGGTGGCCGGCCGCACGGACGCGGGAGTGCACGCGCGCGGCCAGGTCGCGCACCTGGACCTGGCCGAGGACGTGTGGGCCGAGCACGGCGAGAAGCTGCTCAGACGGCTCGCAGGCAAGCTGCCGCAGGACGTGCGGGTGTGGCGGGTCGCCGTGGCCCCGCGGGCCTTCAACGCCCGGTTCTCGGCCGTCTGGCGGCGTTACGCGTACCGGGTCGGCGACCAGCAGGCCGGG
>NZ_JAPVLS010000046.1:0-75703 GCF_027158125.1 Streptomyces sp. H39-C1 | reverse complement strand
AACAGACCCGCGATCCGAGCAAAGAAGTCCTCGAACCACGCCGCCCAGACCTCAACGTCCCGCTGCGTCTCCACGCCCTGACCAACGACTCACCCGATCAGCAGGCACGAACCGCCCCTGTAGTACCGGCCCTGATCGCCGCCGAACTGATCCGCCGGTTCGTCGGCGCATTCCTCACCAAGGACCACTGATCACGCGAGACCACGCGAAACGCCGGCCGGGACCGATCCTCCCGGCCGGCGCCACGCACGCTGCCGGATGAGGCTCGAACCGGGCCCGGTTGCGACCTGCGCGTCCCACGGGGGCGGTCGGGGCCGGTATTGCGCCTGGGACCGAGTCAGGTGTTCGACCGACGGAGCTGGAACGGCCCGTATCGGCGGGCAGGCGCCAATGCCGGTCCGAACACGGCGAGATCCCGAGAATATCCGACGGTTCCCATAACTTCCTGATGCGTTTTGCGGGACACTCTGAGCAACCACGACGGCGGGGCGCGGACTGCCTGTGGCGAGCCAGGGACGGAAGCCGTGAACAGGGGGCGGAGTGCGGACTCCGATAAGTGATCCGCTAATGGTGGGGCCTTACCGCATTGTCGGTCGGCTCGCCTCGGGCGGTATGGGGTGGGTGTACCTCGGCAGGTCTGCGAGCGGCCGGGCGCTGGCCGTGAAGGTGGTGCGTCCCGAGTTCGCCGCCGACGCGGAATTCCGGCTCCGCTTCGCCCGGGAGGTCGAGGCGGCGCGGGCGGTCAGCGGTGCCTTCACCGCGGCCGTCGTCGACGCCGACACCCAGGGCGATCCGCCGTGGCTGGCCACGTTGTACGTCCCCGGTCCGTCACTCGCCGAGGCGGTACGGGCGGACGGGCCGCTGGCCGAGTCGGCGGTGCGGGTGATGGCTGCCGGGCTGGTCGAGGCGTTGCAGGCGATCCATGCCGCGGGCGTCGTGCACCGCGACCTCAAGCCTGCCAACGTCCTGCTGGCCGAGGACGGCCCCCGGGTCATCGACTTCGGGATCTCGCTGTTCGGCGCCGCCGCGAACACGATCACCCAGGTGGGAACGGTGATGGGCACACCGCCGTTCATGTCCCCGGAGCAGTTCAGGGGCGAGGTGGCGAAGCAGGCAAGCGACGTCTTCTCCCTCGGGGCGGTGCTGGCCTTCGCCGCGACCGGGGTCGCGCCGTTCGGCTCGGGCGTCGGCGTGATGTACCGGATCATCCATGAGCGGCCGGCGCTGGACGGTGTCCCTGAGGGGCTCCGCCCCCTGCTGGAACGTTGCCTGGCCAAGTCCCCGCAGGACCGGCCGGACCTAGCCGCGCTGCTGGACGAGGTCCTCCCCCGCGAAACGGCACCGGACGCGCCGGAGCCCGATCCCGAACCGGCACCCGTCCCCTCGTGGCCGCCGCCCGCCGTCGCCGAGGGCATCCGGGTACGCACCGACGACCTCAACGCGCGTAACCACAGCCGGGGATCGGTGACGTCCGTACCGTCCTGCCTGCTGCTCCACGCGCAGACCCTCCTCGATGCCGGGCTGACCGACCGCATGGTGGCAGAGGCGGTGGGCCGTGGCGGATTCTGAGTCCGCGCCCACCGGCGAGATGGAGCTCGGGTCCAGCTGGCGGAGGTTGGTGCGTGCCTGGGCGGACCGGAGCCACTACCGGTCGACCGAGGACGATGCCGCGATCTCGCTGGAGTTCGACCTGGCGGGCTCGGACCACCCGGTGACCGTGCGCTTCATGGCGACCAGGGATCTGCTGGTGGCCTTCATGACGGACGGTCACATCCTCAAGCCCGACCAACTGGCTCTGGCCGCCGCGGCGTCCAATGCCTGGAACACCGAGCAGCTGATCCCCATGCTCTCGGTCTGGGACGTACGAGGGCCGGGCCCGTGCCTCGCCGGCGTCTGCACCCTTCCCCTCACCTGCCGGATGAACCATCAGCAGTTCGGCGTACTCGCCACCAAATGGACCGAGCACGCACGCCAGATGTTCACCCGGTGCCACCGCGTCTTCGAACTGTAGAAATCCGCGAGTAGAAGGAGCTGGGGAGCCTCTCGTGCCATCCGACACGGCGCAGCGCGGTCGTCCGATCGCCATGATCCTCACAGCGGTGCTGCTGCTCGGCCTCACGGCCGCCGTGCCGGCGGCAGCGGCACCCGCCGACCCACCGGCGTCCTGCACGACGGCCCCGGCGAAGCCCGCCGACCCGAAGGCGCACTGCCCGGCCACGTCACCGACCTGTGTGACGCCGTCCGCCGGCGGGACCGCGCCCAAGACGACGACGCCCGCCAAGCAGCCGCCCGGCGGCAAACCGACGACCGGCAAACCGGCCACCACCAAACCGGGATCCAGCTCGACAAGCCCCTGCCCGGGCGAGAAGACACCGGCCGGCGAGCACACCAACTGGCTGCTCACCGGCTCCATCACCGCCCTCCTGGGGGTGCTCCTCGCCCTGCTCGCGGTGGCCGTCCGCCGTTCGGGCACCGGCCGCCACTCCGCCCACGCCCCGGCACACCACGACGCCCCGGCATCCCGCCACGAGGCCGATCCGATGGCATCCCGCGCCCCCACCGTGCCCACGCACCTGCCGGGAGCCCGCCGGGCACCGCGGCCGGGAAACCTGCGTCGCGCCACGGTCGCCACCGACCTCCATCCGCAGGGCTACGTCGAGATCGACGAGTGTCTGTTCCGCGCGGTGTGGTCGGAGCCCGCGGAATCCGCGCCGGGGACGGGCGGGCCCGTCGACGTGGCACGCCCCGACCCCCATGACGATTCCCACGACCCGCACGTCCTGCTCGCCTTCCCGGCCGACACCCGACGGAGAGACCATGCGCGATAACACCCACCCCATGACCGTGCGCGTGAACCAGCAGGCCAGCACCCTGCCGTACCAGTACGCGGACATCGAGATCGAGAACAACGCGCAGCGCCTCCCGCTCGTCCTGTGTCTGGACACCTCGCACTCGATGCTCGGCGCGCCCATCGCCTCCCTCAACGAGGCGCTGCGTGACTGGACCCGGGAACTGCACGACGACGTCAGCCTCAGCTACAGCGTCGAGGTCGCCGTCCTGACCTTCGGCGACGCCGGGGTGAGTGCCTGGCAGGGCCCCAATCTGCTGCCGTACAACAGCCCGGTCAGTCCGTTCGTCCCCGCACACCTGTTCCAGCCGCCGCAGCTGAAGGCGGCCGGGGTCACGTTGATGGCCGAGGCGCTGGAGCTGTCGGTGCAGATCGTCGCTGCCCGCAAGGCCGAACTGCGCCAGCTCGGCCTGCAGTTCTACCGTCCGCAGATCTGTCTGGTCACCGACGGCCTGCCGACGGACGCGACCGGGCACCCCACCGATGCCTGGCGGCGCGTCGTCCCGGTCCTCACCGAGGAGCAGCGGGCGCGGCGGTTCCGGCTCTACGCGATCGGCGTCGGCGGTATCACCGACCGGGGCGAGGAGGTCCTGCGGGCCTTCGCCCCGACGTTCAACGCCCGGCTGCACGGATTCCCGTTCCGCGAGCTGCTGCAGATGATGTCGGCCAGCGCCAACGCCGAGCAGAGGGGCGCGGGGGACGAGGTCTTCGAGAAGATCTTCAGTCAGTTCAAGACCCAGCGGCCCGCCTGGGAATCCTGATCCGGACCGGAACCGACGGGACCTGAAGAGTACTGACGGGTACTGGGAGACGACACATGGACGATGACAGCAGCGGCGGCCCCGGCGCGCAGTGGCGGGTCCGCGGCGTCAGCGTCGAGGGCTACCGCCACCGGCGGACCGGCACCCCGTGCCAGGACTCCTGGCTGTACACGGTCTCCGGACCGCCGGAGGATTCGGTGACGGTACTGGCGGTCGCCGACGGAGCGGGCAGCCGCGCCCGCTCCGACGAGGGCTCGGCGCTCGCGGTGCAGCTGGCCGTCGAGTGCTTCACCCGGCGTTCCGCCGAGTTGCCCCCGACCGCCTCCGGCGTGCGCGCGGCGCTGCGCGAGGCGTTCCTGGACGTCCGCGACGAGTTCCTGCGGCGCACCGGGGACGAGTCGAACGACTTCGCCACCACGCTCACGGTGGCGGTGCTCACCCCGCGATGGATCGGCTATCTCAGCGTCGGCGACGGCTTCGTCGTCCTCAGGGCCGGGACCGTGGACGGTGTGCCGCAGTTCCATCTGCTGCCCCAGCCGGCCGCGGCCAGCGAGTACAGCAACGAGACCGTGTTCCTCACCTCGACGGACGCGGAGCGGTGGGTGCGTACCGCCTGCGTCCGCGACCCCGAGGTCGACGGTGTGCTGCTGTCGACGGACGGACTCGCGCAGATCGCCCTGACCTGGGTGGACGGGCAGCCGCACCAACCAAGGGCGTCCTTCGTCGCCGCGATGCTGCGGACGCTCGACTCCCCCGGTGACGACCCTGACGAGGACGACGAGGCGCTGGCCGTACTCCTGCGGTCGGACAAGCTGACCGCGGTCAACGCCGACGACAAGACGCTGCTGAGGGCGGTGCGCCCATGACCGGGCACAGGATTCTGCTGAACGGCCTGCCGGTGGAACTCTCCGAGCAGCCGCTCAAGAGCGGCGGCGAGGCCGCCGTGTACACCGTGGTCGGCAACGACGGGATCGTCGTCAAGCTCTACCGGGACACCCCCGGGCCCGAGCAGGAACGACGGCTGGCCCGGATGCTGACGATGACCCCGCTGGGCGGCCGGCCCACCGACCGCGCCCAGCCGTCCGAGCTGGCCTGGCCGACGGCTCCGGCGCGCAGCCCCGGCGGAGACTTCCTCGGCTACGCCATGAACCGGTTCGGCGAGCCGCAGCACATCCGCCTGGTCGGGCTGTTCACCCGCGCGCAGCGGCTGCGGCTGTTCCCCGAGCGGGTGGACTGGCGATTCCTGCTGGGCGTCAGCTGGAACCTGGCCTTCATGACCGCCCGGATGCACCACGAGGGCCTGGTCGTCGGAGACTTCTCCAGCAACAACGTCGTGGTCGACGCGAACGGCTTCGTCACGTTCCTGGACTGCGACTCCATCGCCTTCACCGATCCCGCCACCCAGGAGTACTTCCCCTGCCTGATGCAGACCGCGGACTACTGCGCCCCGGAGCGGCAGAAGGGCGGGCCGGCCACTCCGGCCAGCGACGACTTCGCGCTCGCCGTGCTCGTCTACCAGTTGCTGACGGTGGGGAACCATCCCTTCGGGGGTGTGCCGCACGACAGCGACTCGCAGTCGACCGTCAAGGACAACATCGCCGCCAGCTGCTCGTACGTGGTCCAGCCGGAGCGGATCATCGTCCCGCGCGGGGTCATCGACCCGGCCGTCCTGCCGCCGACCCTGCTGAACCTCGCCCGCGCCGCCTTCGGCCCCGGCGTGTCGAACCCGCAGGCCCGTCCCTCCGCCGAGGACTGGCTGCGGGCGCTGGACCACGAACGCGGCCGGGTCCAGAGCTGCCCCGTCCGGCCCCGCCACACCTACAGCTCGCATCTGCACGCCTGCCCCTGGTGCGAGCGCGCGGGGCGTACCGGCCAGGACGACTTCAACGTCGTTCTGCCGCCTCCACCGCCGCCGGCGATTCCCAAGGAGTCGCACGCCCTCCGCAACTCCATGATCATCGTGGCGGCGCTGATCGTCCTCCTGATCCTGCTGGGAGCGCTGGCCAACTGACCTCGTGATGTGATGTGGCACAGCAGCGAGCCCGCGGGAGCGGGCCGGGACGATCGCTGCCGTACCGATCGCAATACAAGGAGAGTCGATGGCCAGCCGGGTCCACCAACCGATGGAGAACGAGGAGTTCGACTTCATCCTCGCGAGGGCCGACGGACCGGTGCTCGCCTACTTCTGGGGGATCTGGTCGGAGGCGTGCAAGGAGATGGACCCCATCGTGCGCGAACTGGCCGGCGCGTACGGGGACCGTCTCACCACCGTGAAGACCGACATCACCCGCTGCCCCGCGGCCACCAAGCGCTACGGCGTGACCGGCGCACCCACCTTTCTCCTGCTCGTCCAAGGAGAGGTGACGGCGACCGGGACCGGACCGATGACCCGCGAGCAGCTCACGGCGTTCCTGGACGCGCACCTCTGAGCGCCCCACGGCCGGGCCGTTCTGACCGGACGGGAAGCACCGGGTCCACCGCCGGACACTCCGGCAACGAAACGGCACGCATCTTCTGACAGTGCCGGTCGACCTCACCGGCTGATGCGCCGGCTGATTCGTCAGCTGATCTCTTGCGGGAGGTCGGGAGGTTCGGCCCGTCCGCCCGGAGCGCTCAGCGCATCCGGGCGGACGGGATCCGGGGATCCGACGGTCTCCCTGGCGCCGCTCACGCGACGCCGTTGGACAACGGCCGGCTACTGCTGACGGCGCTGGCGGCGGGTTGCCACCACGAAGACACCACCGGCGACCAGGCTGGCTGCCGCGGCGATCTCCAGCCCCAGCTCGTTGCCACCCAGACCCGTTTCGGCGAGCCCGCCGGTCGTCCCACCATGGCTGCCGCCGGTCGTTCCACCGTGGCTGCCACCGGTCGTTCCACCGTGAGTGCCACCAGAGGTACCGCCCGTGGACGTGCTGCCACCGGTCGTGCTGGTGCCGCCCGAAGAGGAGGAACCGCCGGAGGACGACGAGCCGCCGGAGGACGAGGAACCACCCGAGGACGAGGTGCCGCCGGACGACGAAGTGCCACCGGACGACGAAGTGCCGCCCGAGGACGAAGTGCCGCCGGAGGACGACGAGCCACCGGACGACGAGGAACCACCCGAGGACGTGGTGCCACCGTGCGTTCCGCCGGTCGTTCCGCCATGGGTGCCGCCGGTCGTCCCACCGTGGGTACCGCCGGTGGAACCGCCCGTGGACGTGCTGCCACCGGTCGTCCCGCCGTAGGACCCACCGCTGGTGCCACCCGAACTGCTACCGCCCGAGGACGTGGAGCCGCCGGTCGTTCCACCGTGCGTCCCGCCGGTGGTCCCGCCATGGGTGCCACCCGAGGATCCGCCGCTGGACCCGCCGGACGAACCGCCGGACGAACCGCCCGTGGTGCTGCCGTAACCGCCGGTCGTCGAACCACCGGTGCTGTGGCCGCCGGAGGACCCGCCGGAACCGCCCGACGAACCGCCGCTGGAACCGCCCGAGGTGCTGCCGTAGCCGCCCGAGCTGGAGCCCCCGGTGCTGCCACCGGAATCGCTGCCGTAGCCGCCCTTCGCGTGCTCCTCCTTGTGAGTGTCACCGGCGTGATCGGTGGGCCCGCACGGACCGTGGCCGCAGTCCTTCCAGAGGTTCCAGTCGCTCCACCCGTACCAGTCGGTCCAGGAGGTGTCGCCGTGGCCGGAACGGGGGAGCACGCTGCGGTGATGGGAGGAGCCGGAGTCGGTGACCAGGGGTACGGCGATGGCCACGGTGGGGGCCATCGCCGCAGCGGCAGTGAGACCCAGGACGAGGGCACTTCGAATTTTCTGCATGCCAGACCTTTGCTGTCGTGCTGTATGGGCTTCGGCTCGGGACGGTCGCATCGACACGGGCCGTCGAGCGGGCAACGTTCCACCGGCAGGCACACTCGGACCACTCATGGGGCGAGGCACACCCTCATGCAGGGCAGATTTCACCCGGACAGGTCAGCCTTCGTGACATTCGACGAACCCACGGCCGCCCTCCGGTCACACATCCCCGGAGGGCAGAACGGCATCGACCACAGCAAGAATTTCGGCCGCATTCGGCGGCCCTGACCAGTGACGTTGCATACGGCGGCCTACCGGCGGCCGGATGGCGCCCCCAACCTCTGTGCGCGACGGGGAATCTGCGGCAGGCTGATGCCATGAACTCTGCCAGACATGCCAGGGAACAGCTGATGAGCTGGCCTGGTCTCACCGGTGGCCGGGCCAGTTGCGGCAGTGAGTACTGCGTGCGCACAGGCGCCCAGGAGATAGTCCATTTCCACAGCGCGCAGGAAGCCGAGGTGCACCTGTCCCGCACCATGGTCGCCAAACTGCTGCCGGCGCTGAGCGAGTCCACCGCGCTGCGGGTGCACCACGGTTCCGGCTGGGTGACCGTCCGGCTCGACTGCCGCACCGACATCGACCTGCTCATCACCCTGGTCAGCGCCGCGCTCCAGGCCGGTCCGGCTGTCGCGGAGGAAGAGCTCTCGGGACTCGCCGCGGATCCCTGCACCCATCAACGTCAATACGCCGCCTGACAACACCTCAGCACGCAGGATCCCCGGCGCCCCTGGGACTTGGACTCCAAGTCCCAGGGGCCCCTTTCGTTTGCCTCCATACGGGTGAAGCCCCATAACCAAATCCGCGCGGGACAGTTGATCAGGCAGACCCGGTACCAGGTCAATTTCGCACAAAAAGGACTTGTGATGATCAAGAAGTTCCTCGCCACGGCCGCGGTGGCTGTCACCGTCGTCGGCGCCACCGCCGCGATGGCCGCGCCCGCGATGGCGATCGGCGACTCGGGCGGCGCCAGCACCACCAACGGCAACGGTTCCGAGCAGTCGTACGGCAACACCTACACGAGCGGCTACATGAGCCCCTCGTTCGGCCTCATCCAGGGCTCGCTCAACAAGCCCTGCATCGGCCTGCCGGCGAAGGCCAACGTCGGTTCGCTCGTCGGCCTGGTCCCGATCAGCGTGCAGGACATCAACGTCCTGTCCTCGCCGCAGAACCAGCAGTGCACCGAGAACTCGTCGCAGATCAAGGGCGACGAGCCGCTGTCGCACATCCTGGACCAGATCCCGGTCCTGTCGGGCAACGGTGTCGCGAACCACTGACACACCCCGCTCGAACGTTCTGGCCGCCGGTGACCACCGGCGGCCAGTGCCGTTTTCCCTGCCGTTTCTCAGGGGCGTTCAGGGGGCGTTTTCAGGGGCGGGGCGCCAGGTTCCGCACCGGCCGCAGGCTGAACCGCGAGAGGAAGCGCCGCAGAAGGAGCCCCGCGATTGCGAGGGGGACCATGACGGCGGAGATGGCCAGCAGAACCACGTCCAACGAATTCCGGACGAGTGAGTTCCAGTAGCCGAGGTCCGAGGGGCGGGCGACGACGGCCGTGTCCTCCGGGTCGTACACGATCGCCATGGCCGTGCCGTCGCCCACTCGCTCCGTCTTGAAGGCGAGTGACGATTCGACGGAGTGCCCGCCGGGCGGGGTGAACCGTACCCAGCAGGTGACGGGTTACTCTGCACCGTTCTCGTCGGTGGTGCCCTGCTGGCACCTCGTCACCGTGCCCTGAGCCTCAACTCCGCGACTTTTCAGGGACGATGTCACCTTGGCGTGACCGGGGATGGTGAACACCAGGGTGATGATGAATCCGCCCAGCCCCACGACGATCATGACGACGGACATGACGGTCAGATAGCCGAAGGCCTTGGGCGGACGTGCCGACCGCGTGCTCATCGGCTCCCCGTCGTGCTTGGTATCAGGACGAACACCCCTCCAGCCGGTCCGGGGCATCAGCATCGCAGGGATGATCACTTCGGTGCCAGGCTCAGGTCGGCGTCCCGTCAGGGCCAGGCCGGCGGCGGTAGGTGCCGAACCATTGGCCGTACGCCATCTCGCGGGCGACCTTGGCGTCGTCCTCCGCGCCGCCGGTCGTCACCTGACGGGCGATGACCTGCTCCCCGCCCTAGGCGAGCACCTGTCCGGCGGTCACCGGGTCGACGTCCGCGGAGAGCCGGCCCTCGCGTTGCTCCTCCTCCAGCAGCGACGCGATGTGGTGCGCGAAGCGCTCGATCTCCTGCGCCCTGGCCTCGCGAACGACCGGATCGTACGCGGCGACCTCCGCGACGGCGGCCAGCAGTGGCGCCCGCTCCCGGCAGTACGCGAGCCGGCCCGCGTAGACGGCGGCCAGCGCCTCGGGTCCGCCGCCCGGACCGGTGGGGCGCCAGGCCGCGCCCCTGCTGAAGAGTTCGTCCTTCATCGTGGCGGTCAGCCGGATCAGGACCTCGGTCTTGTCCTGGAAGCAGAGATAGAAGGTGGAGCGCGCGATCCCCGCTTCGCTGGCGATGCGCCGAACACCCAGTTCGGTGAAGCACTCCCCCGCGTCGAGGAGGCGCTGCACCGCGGCGAACACCACGCGCTCGGTGCCGGCGCGCCGCTGGGACTGCTGCGAACGGGGACGGGTGATCGAGGCCATTCCTTCCTCCTTCCGGTCCTTCCGGTGAGGTGCGTTTCCGAATCGCACTCCCTCCAGATCGGACATTTCCTAAGTTAATGGCAGTCGGACATGGTGTCCAACATCATGTCGGACACCCCGTCCGGCGGAGGCCGCCAGCACGGCACGGCAGAACCTACACATAACGGCAACTTAGGCGCACAATGGACTCGCGGTAGATACCGCAAACGCGGTCAGACTTGCATAAGCCGAAGGAGGCGAGTCGTATGGCCGACGTGTCACACCGCCCGGGGGATATCGCAGCACATCCGGACGTATCGGAAATGCGTGATCGCTACGCCCGCGTGCTCGGAGGCCGGGGGATCGTAGGAGTCGACGGACTGCTGCTCCTGGCCGGGCTGTACGCCGCCATCTCGCCCTGGACGGTGCACTTCGCGCCCACGTCCCCGCAGTTGGCACAGAACAACCTGATCATGGGCATCGCGGTCGCCGTGTTGGCGCTGTGTCTGACCATGGCCCCGGATCGCATGCAGGGCATGAGTTTGGCGTGCGCGGCGATCGGCGTCTGGCTGATCGTCTCCCCGTGGGTGGTCATCCGTCACCCCGAGACCGGCGCGATGTGGAACAACATCATCACCGGCGCCGTCATCTGCCTGCTCGGCCTCGCGGCGGCAGGAATGATGATGAGGAACAAGAGAGAGTCCTGACGCCGGGACCACATCCGACGCGGACAAAGTACTGATGGTCGTCCTGGAGGGGCCGGCGAATGCCGGGGACGGCCATCCGTGCGCGCGGCGGAAGCCGGCCCGATCACCCTGGACACGCCCGGCCCCGGCCGGGCGTCCATTCGTGGGGACGTGGCGTCCGCGGCGGCGTCCGCTCCTGGATTGCGGGTACCAGGACAGCGTGAGTGGATGCAACCAGGAGGTGTCGCCCACCATGACCGCTTCGGATCAGGACCACGCGTCGCAGAACCGCCCGTCGCAGGACCACCCCCAGGGTCCGCACGAGATCAACCAGCACGGGGCGGAATTCAACGCCAACGCCGAGAAGCGCCGGCACGACGAGGCGCAGGCGCACGAGATTCACACCGTCGCGACGGACGCTCTCATCGCCCGCAGCCGCGCCCTGCGGGCCACCCTGCAGGACCTGCACAGGGTTCCCACGGGCGCACCGGAGGGCCTGCCCGCGTTCCGGGAGGCGTTCCGGGCGCACTACGCGGCGAAACAAGCGACGGTCCACCCGCTTCTGGAGCGGCACGACAAGGCCTCCGTGGCGGTGGTGCGCGATCGCGAGGACGGTGCTCAGCTGCTGAGCCGTCTGGACGACGTCATCGCCGGCAAGGTGGCCGTCGAGGGCATGACGCTCACCACGCAGCTCGTGCTCGGCGAGATCGACCAGTACCTCCTGCACGAGGAGCGCGACCTCGTGCCGTGGATGCAGCGCAGTCTCCACTAGGCCGGGCTCCACCAGGTCGGACGCGGCCGTCCGGGGGCCTCCAGGCTGCCGCGCGAAACAATATCGGCGCGACCATCGGCGCGACCGATGAGTTCCGCGGCGCCATGCCGTCTACCCCTTCGTTGCCACGCATACTGCGAACACGCGCCGAAGGAGTCACTCCCATGACAGCGATGCTCGACCTCGGTCCCGCGGCCCAGCGACTGGCGGACCTGCTGAGCGCCATCCCCGACGAACAGCTCACCGCGCCGACACCGTGTGCCAAGTACACCCTCGGCGACCTCCTCGACCATGTCGACGGCCTCTCCCACGCCTTCCTCATCGCCGCCCGGAAAACGCCGCTCAGCGAGGGTTCCCAACCGCCCTCCCCCGACGCCTCCCGGCTCGGCGCGGACTGGCGCACCCGCATCCCCGAGCAGCTCACCACCCTCGCCGAGGCCTGGCGCGATCCGGCCGCCTGGGAGGGGATGACGGAGGTCGGCGGTGTCACGATGCCCGCCGGCATGATCGGCAGGGTGGGCCTCAACGAACTGACCATCCACGGCTGGGACATCGCCCGCGCCACCGGGCAGCCGTTCTCCGCCGACGTCCAAACGCTCGAAGGCTGCCGCGAGTTCGTGGAGCCCCTGGCCGCCCCGGGACAGTCCCCCGCCCGCCAGGGCATCTTCGGCCCCGCCGTCGCCATCCCCTCCGACGCCCCGCTCCTCGACCGCATCGTCGCGCTCACCGGACGCGACCCGGCATGGGCCGCCGCCTGATACAGGGAAAGGCGGGAAGCCCTGGCAGTAGGCGTCAGCGGGGCGGGGATACGAGGCCGAGTTCGTACGCGATGATGACGAGGTGGACGCGGTCGCGGGCGGCGAGTTTGGTGAACAGGCGGGCGACGTGGGCCTTTGCGGTGGAGACGCTGATGACGAGTTCCTCGGCGATCTCGGTGTTGGACAGACCGCGGCCCACGAGTGTCAGGACCTCGCGCTCGCGGTTGGTGACGCCGTCCACCGGGGCGGGGTGCGGGGTGGTGGGCTCGGGGCGGCCGGCGAACTCCGCGATGAGGCGGCGGGTGACACTGGGGGCGATCAGGGCGTCACCGGCGCCAACGACTCGGATCCCGTCGAGAATGGACTCCAGCGGCATGTCCTTGACGAGGAATCCGCTCGCTCCGGCGCGCAGCGCGGCGTAGACGTACTCGTCGTCGTCGAACGTGGTGAGGACGAGGACGCGCGTCGGCAACTGCGGGTCCTCGGTGATGAGTCGCGCGGCTCCGATGCCGTCCAGCACGGGCATGCGGATGTCCATGACGGCGACGTCGGGGCGCAGTTCCGTGGCCAGGGACACCGCCTCGGCGCCGTTCGCGGCCTCCCCCACGACTTCGATGTCGGGGGTGTCGGCGATCAGGACGCGCAGGCCGGTGCGGACCAGGGGCTGGTCGTCGGTGAGGATGACGCGGATCATCGGGCGGTCACCCCGGCCATCCCGGCCCCGGCGGGCACCGGGAGCCGTGCGGCGACGCGGAAGCCGCCTTCGGGCCGCGGGCCGGCGCTGAATTCGCCGTGCAACAGGCTGACCCGCTCGCGCATACCGACGATGCCGTACCCCGCTCCCCCCTCGCCGCCGCAGCCGAGGTCGACGACCTCGATGGACAACTCCTCGTCCCGGTAGTCGACGCTCACGCTGCAGTCCCGGGTGCCGGAGTGCCGCACGACGTTGGTGACCGCCTCCTGGATGATGCGGAAGGCGGAGAGGTCGATGTCGGCGGGCACGGGTCTGCGTTCGCCGCGCCACCGGACGTCGACGCGCACACCGGCTTCCCTGGTCTTCGCGACCAGTTGTCCGACGTCGGCCAGTCCCGGCGCCGGGTCGAGGGGCGCCGAGTCCGCATCCGACTGGCGCAGCGCGCGCAGCGTCCGCCGGAGCCCGGACAGGGTCTCGCGGCTGGTGGCCTCGATGGCGTCGAGTGCTTTGCGGGTCTCGTCGGGCTGACTGTCCATGACGCGGCTGGCCACACCCGCCTGGATGGCGATGATGCCGATGCTGTGCGCGACCATGTCGTGCAGTTCGCGGGCGATCCGCAGCCGCTCGGCGGTGACCGCCTGTTGAGTGGCCCGGGAGCGCAGCGTCTCGGTGTAGGCGCGGCTCTGGTGGATCGTGTTGCCGATCAGCCAGGCGATGACCGCGGTCGACGCGACGGCGGCCTCCGCCGCGATCCCGGCGTCCCCTTCGCGTATCAGCCGGGTGACCGTGAAAGCCGTCACCAGAACGACCGGCAGCATGGCGGCGAGGATCGAGATCCGGCGCGAGCGGGTGGCCGCGATGTAGCCCACCACTCCGTCGGCCAGCAGGAAGACCACGATCGGCGCCTCCACCACACGCGATCCGAGGGCGACGACGACGCCCGCGAGCGCCAGGCCGAGTGACGCCAGCGGCGCGCGGAACAGCAGCAGGGCGCCGAAGGTGGTGACGACCGCGACGATGAGCAGCGGGCCACCCTCGATGTTGCCGTCGAGTTCGGTCAGATGACGGAACTCGTCCGGCCGTTGGAAGGAGCGCACAAGGATGAGCGTCGACCAGAAGGCGCCGACCCACACGCCCATGGGCAAGCGCTTCAGCAATGGAGGACGGTGGGTGACGGTCATGGCCCGATCGTAGGTCACCGGCCTCCACCTGCGCATTGGCCCGTGGATGTAGTCCCCGGGGCCACCTCGGCACTTGCGGAAGGTGGCCGCCGGCCCGATGCGGCACCGGTTGCCGGACCGGCACCGTTGGCATCGTGATTGAAGCCGACCGACTGACCAAGAGCTACGGCGACACCCTCGCCGTCGAAACCCTGACCTTCACCGTGCGACCTGGACAGGTGACCGGATTCCTCGGCCCGAACGGTGCGGGCAAGTCCACCACTCTGCGGATGATCCTGGGACTGAACACCCCGACCGGCGGGTCCGTCACCGTCGACGGGGTCCCGTTCGCGGACCGGCCGCGCGGACTGCGCCATGTCGGCGCGCTGCTGGACGCGCAGGACGTGCACGGCGGGCGCAGCGCCGCGGCGCATCTGTCCGCCCTGGCGCGCAGCAACCGCATCCCGCTGCACCGCGTGGACGATGTCCTGGCGGAGGTCGGGCTGGCCAAGGCGGCGCGGCGCCGCATCGGCGGGTTCTCCCTCGGGATGAAGCAGCGGCTGGGCATCGCGGGCGCTCTGCTCGGTGATCCTCCGGTGCTGCTGTTCGACGAACCGCTCAACGGCCTGGACCCGGAAGGCGTGCTGTGGGTGCGCGGCCTGTTCCGACGGCTGGCGTCCGAGGGCCGCACCGTGTTCGTCTCCAGCCACATGATGGGCGAGATGGAGCACACCGCCGATCATCTGATCGTGATCGGTCAGGGCCGGCTCATCGCCGACCAGAGCCTGGAGGACTTCTCGGCCCGCAGCACCGGCACGGGCGTGACCGTGCAGACGCCCGAACTCGACGCGCTGGCAACCGTACTGACCGCCGAGGGTGCGTCGGTGCGTCATGAGAGCGGCACGGTGGGGCGGGTGGCCGGACTGAGTGCGGCCCGGATCGGCGAACTCGCCCACCTGCACCGCATCATGCTGCACGAACTCGCGACCCAGACCTCTTCGCTGGAGACCGCGTTCATGGAACTCACCGCCGACAGCGTTGAATACCTCGCAGGAGATCCCCGATGAGCACGATGACCTCGACCGCCGTAACGCCGCCGGCGCGAATGACCGATCCCGCGGTGCGGTTCGTGGACCTGCTCGCGGCCGAGTGGATCAAAATGCGGTCGCTCCGGTCGACCTACTGGGTGCTGGTGGTCAGCGCGTTGGTCGCCATCGCGGTCAATCTCAACGCCGTCCACACCGACCTGACCTACATCGACCAGTCCGCGAGGCCGGGGATGCCCCCGTACCGGTACGACCCGCTCTTCCACGGTCTCAACAGCATCGCCGTCTACCTCATGATGCTCGCGGCGGCCAGCGTCGGCGCCATCTCGATCTTCGGCGAGTACGCCACCGGAATGGTCCGTACGACGTTCGCCGCCGTACCCGACCGGCGAGCGGTGGTGGCGGCCAAGGTGGTCGTCGTCACCGCGGTCACCCTCGTCATGGGCGTGATCATCTCGACGGCGTCCTTCTTCGGCACCAACGCCATGCTGGCCTCACGCCATGTCGGCCTCTCGATCAACGACCCCGGCTGTCTGCGCGCCGTCACGGCGTACGCGCTGATCGTCCCGGTGTCGGCCCTCATCGGCATCGCCTTCGCCGCCGTCATCCGGCACGCCACGGCCACGATCGTCGGCCTGGTGTCCCTGCTGTTCATCGCTCCCCTGATGTTCGGCGGTGACCGGTACAAGCTCCTCAAGGAGATCGGCCACTGCCTGCCCATCGCCGCGGTGGACCGGCTGAAGGAGAACCCGGACAACCCGTACTTCGACCCGGGTAAGTACCCGGCAACGATCACCGGGTCCTGGATCGCCCTCGGCTGCTGGGCGTTGGTGTCGGTGGTCGTCGCCATCGTTGTCGTGCGGCGCCGGGACGTGTGAGCCCCGGGCGCATCGGGCCCGTTGTCCTCGCCGGTTCATTTACGGATCGATCCGTTTCGTTTATGCTGAGGCCATGAACCGAGGACGCCCGCGGGACGGCAAGGTCGACGCGGCGGTCAGTGACGCCGTACGGGGGATCCTGGACGAGGTCGGGTACCAGCAGTTGAGCATCGACCGCGTCGCGGCCCGGGCGGGGGTCGGCAAGGCGGGGATCTACCGGCGGTGGCGGTCCAAGGCCGAGATGGTGTTCGTGGCCGTGGTGCACGGGACGGAGATCGCCCCGCCCGCCGACCTCGGCGGTCTGCGGGCCGATCTGACCGCTCTCGTCGAGCAGATCATCGTCCTGCTGTCCGCGCCGCACGCGCGGAAGGCGCTGCCGGGGCTGATCGCCGACATCGCCGCCGACCCGGAGTTGGCGACCCGGTTCGCCGCCACGTTCATCGACCGTCAGCAGAACGTACTGGCCCGGATCCTCGAACGGGCCACCCAGCGGGGTGAGATCCGCAGCGGGTCCGATCCGGTACTGGCGCACGCGCAACTGCTCGGCACCGTCTTCGTCCATCTGTTCATGCTCGGCGGCACACCGCCGTCGGACCTGCCCCGGCGGCTGGCCGACGCGGTGGCCGCCGGGCTCGACACTCCGGAGTGACCCGATGGAACTCGACCGCCTGCTTCCGGTCCACGACTTCCGCTCCTGTTTCACCCGGCACATCGCGGCGGACCCGGCCACCGTATGGCGGGCCCTGCTCGACGTCACCGCCGAGGAACTCCCCGTCTCGCGCCGGCTGATGCTGCTGCGGACGACCGGCCGGAACCGGCTCAAAGGCCCGTTTCTCGACACGTTCCCGACGCCGACCCTCAGCACCGTGGAGGGAGCGGAGCTGGTCAAGGGCATGGTCGCCAAGTTCTGGCGGCTTCGGCCCCCGTCCGCACCGATCGAGCCGGGCGACGCCGATGCCTTCGCCCGATTCGCGGAGCCGGGGTGGGCGAAGGCGGCCATGAGTCTGCGGGTGGTGCCCGACGGTGACGCCACCGTCGTCTCCTTCGAGACCAGGGTGCGGGCCACCGACGCCCGCTCGCGACGGATCTTCCGCCCCTACTGGCTCTTCATCCGGCTGGGCGGTGCCGCGTTCATCAGGCTCGAGGTGCTGCGCGCCGTCGCGCGCCGGGCCGAGCGTACCGCCGCCGAGGCCGCCGATGCCGACGGAGCCTCCGGCTGAACGGCTCATCGGCATCGCTGACGTGACGGCTCGTTCGCGAACGCTCAGGGTGAGGTCGAAAACCCGCCGGATCGCAGCGGACTGCGACTGTTCCATGGACCCATGGCCTTTCGAACGAACACCACCGAACAGGGGTGATGGGTGTCCTGAGCATCGCGGTGCTGATCGCGCTGACCGTCCTGCTGCCGCCGCTTCCCGCTGTCCAGGTGACCCGGCCCGTCGGCACCTACCGACGGGGGCGAGGCGAGTCCTACGGGCAGGGGATCACTGCGCCAAGCGCCGGAGCTTCAGGGTGTTGTCCGTGCGGGTTGCGGGCTGCCCGTCGGGACCGGTCATCCCGCTCTCGTGGACGTCCGCGAGGAGCACCTCCCACTGCCCGGCCGGGAGATCGAGGTCCGCGAAGACCTCTTCAGATGTGGGGAAGTGCGGGGCGTGACCCTTGTCGGCCACCCAGGAAGGGGATCCGGCGTGCCCGACGACCAGCAGCACACCGCCCGGGGCGACGGCCGCCGCGGCGCTGCGCAGGATCTGCTCCCTCGGCATCGTGACGGGCGAGTGCAGGAAGTGGGCGGAGACCAGGTCGAAGGCGCCGATGGGGAACGACACCGCCAGATCGCACCGCTGCCAGTCGATCCGGTCGGCCACACCCGCGGCCGCCGCATGCTCGGCCCCTCGCTCCAGTGCCTTCCGGGAGATGTCGACGGCGGTGACCTTCCAGTTCTGCTGCGCCAGCCACAGCGCGTCGGCTCCCTCCCCGCATCCGAGGTCCAGGGCGCTTCCCGGGGTCAGTCCGGCCGTTTCGCGGACCAGGGCGGCATTGGGGTTGCCGCTCCAGATCCGGTCGCTGGAACCGTAGCGGGCGTCCCAGAACTCTTCGGCGGAGGCGTGGTCGAGGTGATCGGTCATCGGGGCATCCTTCGTCAGATCTGCGGTGTCGTTGGGGATGGTGCGTAGCTGGGCCGAATGAGTTCGGATCCGGTGGGGCCGGATCACAAGCCGTGCCGGCGGTCGCCGAGAACGCGTTCGCACACCTCGCGCTCCACCTGCGGGGAGAAGGGGGCGCGACGGGCGGCGACGGCCCGGTCGGTGTCCTCGGCCGTCAGGTCGGCGTTGATCGCCGAGCCCGCTCGCACTCCTGCGGCAGCGGATCCGATGACCTGCTCGAACAGGCCGGTGACGTTGCCGGCCACCCACACGCCGGGCACCGCGGTGGCGCCCAGAGGATCGGCGGCGATGTAGCTGCCGAGCACCTGGCCGCCCATCTCCTGCTCGGTGATCTCGAGGCCGAGGCCGGCAAGGATCGCCGAGCGGGCGGTGAGTCGCGGGGTGATCGCGAGCGCCTGGCACGCGACCTTCCGGCCGTCGGCCATCCGCACGCCGGAGAGCCGGTCGTCGCCGCCCGTCATCAGACCGGACACCTCGCCGGTGACGACCGTGATGTCGCGGGCGGCGAGCTTCTCGTACTCCTCGTCACCCGGTTCCGGCGCGGTGTGCAGGAAGAGAGTGACGTGGCTGCTCCACTGCCGCCACATCAGTGCCTGGTGGACGGCGAGGGGACCGGTCCCCAGGATGCCGATCCGCTGGTCGCGTACCTCCCATCCGTGGCAGTACGGGCAGTGCAGCACCTCACGCCCCCACCGTTCGGCCACACCGGGGACCGCGGGCAGCTCGTCGACCAGGCCCGTGGTGACCAGGAGCCGCTGCGCCAGGACCGCGGTCCCGTCGGCGAGGGCGACGCGGAAGTCCCCGCCCGGGCGGCGCTCGGCGGTCGCCGCGGTGCCCGACACGATCTCGCCGCCGTAACCGATCACCTCCTGGCGGCCGGCCGCCAGGAGTTCCCCGGGTGGTGTGCCCTCGCGCGCCAGATACCCGTGGACGCCGTCCGCCGGGGCGTTCCGGGGCTGTCCGGCGTCGATCACCAGGACCGACCGCCGTGCGCGGGCCAGGGTCAGTGCTCCGCTCAGTCCCGCGGCGCCGCCTCCGATGATCACGACGTCGTAGCGCTGTTCCTCGTCCAGGGCAGCGGTGGTCGTCGTCTGCTGTGCGTGTGTCGTCATGTCGCTCGCCTCCGTTCACCGCGATCGTCATCCCATCGGCACCCGCTTGACAAAGTTTCTTGCCGGGATGGCAAATGGATATATGGCAGACGACGACATTCCCGGTGTACTGACCGCGGTGGGACCCCGGCTGCGGGCGCTGCGGCACGACCGCGGCACCACGCTGGCGCAGCTGAGCGAGATGACCGGCATCTCGCTCAGCACCCTCTCGCGCCTGGAGTCCGGGAAGCGCAAGCCGACCCTGGAGCTCCTGCTGCCGCTGGCCAAGGCCCACGGTGTGGCGCTGGACGAACTCGTCGGCGCGCCGGACACCGGCGACCCCCGCATCCGCCCCCGCCCCTTCACCCGGCACGGCCAGACCTTCGTGCCCCTGACCCGCCACCTCGGCGGGCTGCACGCCTACAAACAGATCCTCCCGGTGGGGACCGGTGCCGACGTCCGCCCCGAGCAGGGGACGCACGAGGGCTACGAATGGCTCTACGTCCTGTCCGGCAAGCTGCGACTCGCCCTGGGCGATCACGACCTCGTCCTCACCGCCGGCGAGGCCGCCGAATTCGACACCCGCACCCCGCACGGCTTCGCCAACGCCGGAACGTACCCGGTCGAGTTCCTCAGCCTGTTCGGAGCACAGGGCGAACGCATGCACGTACGAGCCCGCCCCACCGCTACGGACGGGTGAGTGGGGCCGGCGGGCAGGCAGAACCGGCTTTCCGGGCTACCCGAACTCTGGAAATAACATTCCAGGAGGCGGTTGATGACCGAATATCCGCCTTTCTCCGTACCTCTCCTGGTTTTTTGTGTCACGGACTGGCAACTATGAGTACTGGGTGACATGTGGGGCGAGATGCTTCAATCCTCAACCTTTTGAGACCTTGGGGGCATCGTGTCGTATCAGCAACCACAGGGCTGGGGCCAACCTCAACAACCGCAGGCGCCGCAGGCACCACCGGCCAGGCGCAAGAGGAACGGCTGCCTGACCGCCTTCATCGCGGTCGCCGCGTTCTGCGTCGTGATCGGCGTGATCGCCGCA
Organism: Streptomyces sp. H39-C1; assembly: GCF_027158125.1. Taxonomy (NCBI): domain Bacteria; kingdom Bacillati; phylum Actinomycetota; class Actinomycetes; order Kitasatosporales; family Streptomycetaceae; genus Streptomyces; species Streptomyces sp. H39-C1. Next base: position 55,344 of record NZ_JAPVLS010000046.1, on the reverse strand, counting down.
GTGGCCGGCGGGGGCAAGAAGGACAGCAACGACAAGGCCGGCACTCCGACCGCGTCCGCACCGGCCGCAGCACCCGGTTCGCAGAAGGCCGCGACGACCGGGCAGGCGACAAAGCCGCCGTCGAAAGCTCCGGCTGCCGAGACGAAGGCCGCCGCGGAGACCGTGACGTACCTGGTGGAGGGCAGCACGGCCGAGGTCACCTACGGACCGGCCGGGTCGAGCTTCTCGGGGAAGGTGCCGTTGAAGGTGACGAAGCCGCTGGGGACGCCCATGTACTACTCGATCACCGCGCAGTTGCAGGGTGGGGGCCACGTGAAGTGCTCGATCCTCGTCAACGGCAAGGTGATCTCGAAGGCCGAGGCGTCGGGTAGCTACAACATCGCCATGTGTCAGATCAGCCAGGACTTCGGGGGCGACGGCTGGGTGAACACCAACGGATGACCGGCACACCGGCAGCCCCCGGCCGTGCTGCACGGTCGGGGGCTGCCGGCGTACGGGCGGGGAGCGCCCGGCGGCCGGGACGGTCAGTTGAGGATGTCGTCGAGCTCCTGGAGGAGCCGCCGCTTCGGGCGGGCTCCGACCATCGACTTCACCGGCTGCCCGCCGTTGAAGACCATGAGCGTCGGCATCGACAGCACGCCGTACGCCGCCTGCGTCTCCGGATTCGTATCCACGTCGAGCAGCACCACCTTGAGCCGGCCCGCCTGCTCCTCGGCCACCGCCTCCAGCACCGGGGCGATCATCCGGCACGGTCCGCACCAGTCCGCGGTGAACTCCACGAGCACCGGTCCCTCGGCCGCCAGCACCTCCTCGGCGAACGTCGCATCCGTCACCGTGGCCAATCCTGTCGCCTGCGCCATCTCAGCTCCTCTTCCCCTCGTTGTCCGGGTATCCGGCCCATTCGCACCGCGGCGGTGAGCTCTCCGGCGCCTGCGCGGTGGCCTCCACCTCCGCGCGCGCCAATTGCGCCCCGACCTGCTCGCGCACCTCGCGCAGCCGCGCGATGACGTCGTCGAGCTCGGCGAGCTTGCGCCGGTAGACGTCCAGCGAAGCGGGACATGAGTCCCCCTCCGGATGTCCGGCACGCAGGCATTCGACGAAGGGGCGGGTCTCTTCCAGCCCGAAGCCGAAATCCTGCAGCGTGCGGATCTGCGCCAGAAGGCGCAGATCGTCCTCGCCGTAGGACCGGTATCCGTTCCCGGCGCGCCGCGCGGGCAGCAGCCCGAGCGACTCGTAATACCGCAGGGCGCGGGTGGTCACACCCGCCCGTTCCGCCAACTCACCGATCCGCATACGCCGACGGTAGACCTTGACCCTGACGTCAACGCCAGACCGTCGGCACGACCACTTCAGCCGGCCAGAACGGACCCGGCACAGCGCTCCCCCGCACCTCTCCGGCCCGGCGGGCAACTGCTTGACCTGCGGACTTCCGCCCCATAAATTCATTTCTTTGGCTTGGCCCGCACGGACAGGCTCCATCGCTGTCCTTGGAGGACCCCATCAACTGGTACCTGGAAGCACTCCGGAACCATCTGAATTTCCGCGGGCGCGCACGCCGCAAGGAGTTCTGGCAGTTCTACCTGGTCACCATGATCATCAGCTTCGCATTGCAGGTCGCCGAGTCGTCGCTCGGCGCCGGCCCGTACCTCTCCACGGCGTACGGCATCGCCGCCCTTCTGCCGTGCATTTCCGTGATCTGGCGCCGACTGCACGACACCGACCGGTCGGCCTGGTATCTCCTTGCGGGCGTCATTCCGCTCGTCGGCTGGATCTTCTTGCTCATCTACCTGGTGAGCGACAGCAAGCCCTACACGAACGCCTACGGCCCGTCCCCCAAGCCCGTCCCGGCGCCGGGCTACGAACGGTTCGAACCCGCGCGATAAAGGCACCCCAGAACGGGGAAATGACTCCCGTGCAACGGCGATTGCATTACCCGGCGGCGTTGAATTCGCCGCTCTCTTCATTGCTCCGAATACCAGGCACCGGCGCCCACAGTTGCGGCCAACCACCGCCCTGACATGCCCTCTTGACTGCCGCGCTTCTGTACGTTCTGCACCGAATGCGTGCACGCGCACCCCCTATCGGCGACCCACCGGTGGCCCGACTCGGTTGGTGGCAGGCCTTGTTGACTTTCCCTCAGGGGGCGGCTTCACTATTTGTTGATCCGGTCTGACAACGTTGTCAGTCGGTGGACCAACAGTTCTGGACAGTTCACAACTCTGCCTTCGGTAAGTGCGCACGTATGTCACCTAGAAGATCCCCAATCGTCTCCTGGAGCCACGTGATGACACGATATGGGCGCACTGGCGCGCCCGTCCTCCGTACCGCTGTGGCCGCGTTCTCCGCGGCCGTTCTGGTGGCGCTGCCGGTTCAGGCGCTCGGCGCCCCGGCGGCGCACGCGGCCGGACTCGTCGACGATCCCGCCTCGCTGGTGAACCCGATCATCGGAACCTCCGGAGCGGTCGACACCTTCCCGGGCGCAGACGCGCCGTTCGGGATGGTCCAGTGGAGTCCGGACACGACCCCGCACCGGCCCGACGGCGGCGGCTATGAGTACAACGACAAGAAGATCTCCGGCTACAGCCTGACGCACCTGTCCGGGCCCGGATGTCCGGCCGCCGGCGATCTGCCCATTCTTCCGTTCACCGGTGCGTTGACCGGCGACCTGGCCGCGACCTCGGTCGGCTTCGACCACGCCAAGGAGACCGCGCAGGCCGGCTACTACGCACTCACCGACGGCTCCGGCGTGAACACCGAACTGACGGCCACCGCCCGCGCCGGCATGGGCCGCTTCACCTTTCCCAGCGGCTCCGACGCCCATCTCCTGCTCAAGCTGAGCGGCGGCGCCACCAAGATCGACGGCACCCGGGCGCAGATCGTCAACGACCATGAAGTGACCGGCGCGATCGACAGCGGCCACTTCTGCGGCGCGAACAACACATACACCCTGCATTTCACGATCAGCTTCGACCGGCCGTTCAGCAGCAGCGGCACCTGGGTCGGCAGCACGGTCGACCCGAACGCCAAGGCGCTGAAGCTGGGCGCTCCCCAGCAGCAGCTGCCCGCCGCCACCACCCGGGCGGCCACGCCCGGGGCGCACTTCACCCTCCCGTCGAAGCAGCGGCCGACGACCCACGGCGGGGCCGGCGCGTCGAAGGTGAAGGCCCCCTCCAACCCGCCGGTGGTCGGCGCCAACGGCGTCTATCTCGGATTCGACACGTCGAAGTCCGCGACCGTCACCGCGAAGGTCGGCATCTCGTACACCTCGGACGCCAACGCCGCGGGCAACGTCGCGAGTGAGATCCACGGCTGGAACTTCAACACGGTCCGGCAGGCCACGCACAACGCGTGGAACCAGACCCTCGGACGGATCAGGATCGGCGGCGGCAGCACCGACCAGCAGACCCAGTTCTACACCGCGCTCTACCACTCCCTGCTGCACCCCAACGTGTTCTCGGACAGCAACGGGCAGTACATGGGGATGGACCGGCAGATCCATACGACCGCCAGAGGTCACGTCCAGTACGCCAACTACTCGGGCTGGGACACCTACCGGTCGCAGACCCAGCTGATGGCGATGGTCGCTCCGGCCGTGACCTCCGACGTGGTCACGTCGATGCTCAACGGCTACCACCAGATCGGGATCCTGCCCAAGTGGGCGCAGAACAACGGTGAGAGCTATGTGATGGTCGGCGACCCCGCCGACGGCATCATCGCCGGCGCCTACGCGTTCGGCGCCCGCGGCTTCGACACCGGGGACGCGCTGACCGCGATGACGTGGCAGGCCACGCACCCCAACGGCGACCGTCCGGGCCAGGCCGTCCGCGACGCCAAGGGCTATCTGCCGATCGACAACAGCACATGGGGCTGCTGCAACTTCTACGGGCCGGTCTCGACGCAGTTGGAGTACGACAGCGCGGACTACGCCATCGCCGCCTTCGCCAAGTCCCTCGGGAAGAAGGACCTCTACTCCACCTTCGCCGGCCAGGCGCAGGACTGGCAGAACGTCTTCAACCCGCAGACCGGCTACCTGCAGGCGAAGCTGGCCAGCGGCGAGTTCGCCGCCGGCTTCACCCCCGGCACGTCCAACGGGTTCGTCGAGGGAACCTCGGCGCAGTACACCCCGATGGTCCCGTTCAACCTCCAGGCGCTCATCCAGTCGCGCGGCGGGGCCGCCGCCTACAGCAGCTATCTGGACGGCCTGCTGTCCGCTCTCACCGAGCCGGACAGCACCCACGCGGATCTGAGCAACGAGCCCAGTGTGGAGATCCCCTGGGAGTACGCCTACCTGGGCCGGCCCTGGAAGACGCAGAAGGCGGTGCGGGACGTGCAGCAGCAGCTGTACTTCAACGCCCCCGTCGGTTCCTTCGGCAACGACGACCTGGGCGCCATGTCGTCCTGGTACGTCTGGTCCGAGCTGGGCATGTACCCGGAGACCCCCGGCACCGACACCCTGGTGCTCGGCAGCCCCGTCTTCCCGACCGCGAAGGTGACCCTGGGCAACGGTCGCACCGTGACGATCAACGCTCCCGCCGCGGCCACCGGCAGCCCGTACGTACAGGGGCTGAAGGTCAACGGCGCGGCGTGGAACAAGCCGTGGACCAGCTTCAGCAAGCTGTCCGGCGGCGCGACCCTCGACTACACCCTCGCGGCCACCCCGAACACGTCCTGGGGCTCGGCGGCCGCCGACGCACCGCCCTCCGACAGCACAGGACAGCGCGACGTCATCGCCGCGACCGGGCCGTCCGGCGCCGGGCTCGTCCTGGCACCGGGCGCGAGCGGGACCGGGACGCTGAACCTGGCCAACATCTCCGACAGCCCGGTGACCGTCGCGTGGACCGCCACGCCGCCGAGCGGTGTCACGATGGCGACCTCCAGCGGCACCCTCACCGTCCCGGCGCACTCCCCGGCCGAGCAGCAACTCCAGGTGACCGCGGGAAGTACCGAGGGCGCCTACTCGATCCCGATCAGTCTCACCGGCAGCGACGGCGGCACCCTTCCGTCGACCGCGCTGCACGTGGCGGTGGCCGCACCGGGTGCGCTGTGGCCGTACGCGACCGGGACCGGCGTGTACCCCGACGGCAAGACCTTCGGCGGCGGCTTCGACGAGCAGGGCTGGGCCTACTCGCAGAACGCGCTGGACGCGGCCGGAGTGAAGACGGGCGGCACCGTGACGGCCGACGGCATCGCCTACCCCTGGCCGGGCGGCAGCGGCAAGCCGGACAACATCGCGGCCGCGGGCCAGACCATCCCGGTCGCCGCCCCGGCGAAGGCCACCGCGATCGGCTTCCTGGGAGCCGCGATCAACGCCCCCTCGAAGGGCACCAGCGGCGCGGTGACCGTCACCTACACCGACGGCTCCACGGAGAAGGTCACGCTGGCCATGTCCGACTGGACGCTGAACGCCGGGGGGAGCACGCCGCTCCCGGGGACGACCACGGTCGTCGGGACCCCGTACCGGAACGTCGGCGACGGATCCAAGGACATGGTCGGAACGTACCTGTTCAGCAGCAAGCTCCCGCTGACCGCGGGCAAGCAGATCGCCGGCGTCACCCTGCCGGTGACGGCCGACGGCACGCTGCACCTGTTCGGGATCGGCTTCACCGGCTGACCGGGACAGAGCGAACGGCCTGAACCGGGGCGGACGGCGAGCACTCCCGCCGTCCGCCCCGGCACGTTTCCCCCTGGCCAGGCTCAAGCGTATCTCACATTGATCTACCAAAACGAACACACTCATGTTAGAACTGGGGGCATGAGTACTGCGAACCGCCTCGACGTCACGCTGCGCCTGGTCCAGGGGGCCGAGCGGATGGGGGTCGCCGAGCTGGCCCGGCGGCTGGGCGTGTCGGAGATGACCGTGCGCCGGGATCTGGACGAGCTGGAACGCCAGGGGATGGTGCGCAGGGTGCACGGCGGCGCGGTCGCGGCCGGTCTCCCCGAGCAGGGCTCCGGCTTCGCGGCGCGTGAGCCCTGGCAGGCCGCCACCAAGGACCGGCTGGGTGCGGCCGTGGCCGAACTGGTGGAACCGGGGCAGACCGTACTGCTCGACGCGGGCACCACCACCGTGCACGTCGCCGGGCATCTGATCGCGCGGGCACCGTTGACGGTCGCGGTCCTCAGTCTGCAGGCGGCCGTACGGCTGGCGGACCAGCCCGGCATCCGGCTGCTCGTGCTGGGCGGGGAATCACGTCCGGGCGAGCGGTCCCTGATCGGACCGCTGGCGTTGCGGGCCGTGGACGGACTGGCCTTCGACTGCTTCGTCATGTCGATCGGCGGCGTGCACGCCGATCACGGCTGGTCGGAGTTCTCCCTGGACGACTGCGCGGTCAAGCAGACCGCGCTGGCCCGCGCCAGCCGCACCGTCGCGGTGGCCGACGCCACCAAGCTCGGGGTGCAGGCGTTCAGCCGGGTCGCCCCGCTGAACGCCGTGGACACCTTCGTCACCGACGCGGCCGGCGACGACCCGGACACGCACCCCGGCGGACCCGCCACGCTCGCCGCACTGCGCGACGCCGGCGTCCGCACCCACCTGATCTGACCGGTCCCGATCCGCCCAGGTCCGATCCGACCGGGTCCGCCGCTCGCGCCCACCGCACAACGGCCGACGCACCGCCTCTGCCGTACCACACGTACCGACGAAAGGCGCCTGATGCCCGCCCCGTTCCACCCCTTGATGATCCTGGTCGCCGGCCCCTACCGGTCCGGCACGGGAGACGACCCGGTGAAGCTCGCCGCCAACGTCCACGCCATGAACCAGGCCGCCCTGACGTTGTTCCGGGCCGGGCACCTGCCCGTCACCGGTGAGGCGCTGGCCCTGCCGCTGATCGAGACCGCGGGTTCCGCCGGCATCGGCGACCCGGCGTTCGACGAGATCTTCCATCCCGTCGCGGAGCGCCTGCTGGCGAGGTGCGACGCCGTCTGGCGCATCGGCGGACCTTCCGCGGGGGCGGATCTGATGACCAGCCAGGCCGAAGCGCTGGGCAAGCAGGTCTTCCACCACCTCGACGAGATCCCCGCCGCCCGATGACGGCCGGCATCGACACACCCGACCGACGTGGCCGGACCCGGCTGGACCAGGACGGCCTCGACCTGACCGGCAATCCCCGGGTCGTGGTCCGGGACGTCAGGCTGTTGTCCTGCCACTGGTACGTCCTGCGCACCACCACGTTCGACTACCGGCACTCGGACGGCCACTGGAGCACCGAACAGCGTGAGACGTACGACCGTGGCAACGGCGCCACCGTACTGCTCCACGACCGCGACCGTGGCACCGTGCTGCTCACCCGCCAGTTCCGTTACCCCGCCTACGCGAACGGCCACCCGGACGGCATGCTCCTGGAGACCGCCGCCGGCCTGCTCGACGAGGACGGCCCCGAGACGGCGATACGGCGCGAGGCCGCGGAGGAGACAGGGCACACCATCGGTGCGGTGGAGCATGTCTTCGACGTCTACATGAGCCCTGGATCGGTCACCGAACGCCTGCATTTCTACGCGGCGCCGTACAGTTCCGCGACACGCGACACGGGTGGCGGCGGACTGGCGGAGGAAGGCGAGGACATCGAAGTCGTCGAACTCCCCTTCACCCGGGCCCTCGACCTGATCCGGTCCGGCGACATCGCCGACGCCAAAACCATCATGCTGCTTCAATGGGCCGCGCTGGACGGCCCATTCGCCCCGGGTCATCGGCAGGAAAGTTAATTCCGGACCCGCCCGTCCGGCTGTCGCTCATTTCAGGGGCTTCGCGCCCTTGAGCTCGAACCAGACGGATTTGCCGCAGTCGGTGAGGTCCACACCCCAGTCGCTGGCGAGTTGGTCGACCAGGGCGAGGCCCCGGCCGAATTCGTCGTCGGGACGGGCGTTGTGCAGCCGGGGAAGCAGCCTGCTGCCGTCATCGATGTGGCAGCGCAGCGCATGGCCGCCCCGGGCGGTCAGATGGATGGGGCCCGGCGCGTAACGCACCGCATTGGTGACCAGTTCGCTGACGAGGAGTTCCGCGGTATCGGTGAAATGCTCCATCCCCCATTGCCGCAGCACCTGGCGGAGCGCCGACCGGGCCTGGCGACACGCCGTCGGCGTACGGGGCAACGGCCAGGGGCCACCCGTCAGGAGATCCTGCCGCGGCACCATCGGCAGGGACCGGTCCTGGTGCAGGGCTGGGCCTTCATAATGCCGCCCACTACCCAGCTGCCCCAGCAGATCTGCTTCGGCGGGGGCGCCCGTGGAAGGGCGAGGTCGGCGCATAAGGGCCTCCACTGGGCCCGGGACGCCCTCGCGTGGGCGGCCGGGACACGGGATGGGGCCACTTCCCAAGGGGGAGTGGGTCGTGCCGAGTACGGGATACCTATGCGTACTCAAAAGATCTTGACGGTTTCACCGCACAGGGCAGCATTACCGCGAAGTAAAGCCTATGTCGACTTTACCGTGGAGTAAAGTGCCATTCATGATCGATGCGGGGAGCGCCACGCCATCACCTGAAGATCTCTCCGTAACCGGACGGCCACGCATACGCGCGGCCTCCCATTCCAGAGAAGCGCACATGCTGGACGCCGCATGCGTCATCTTCGCGGAGGCAGGCTATCTGGCCGCCACCATGGAGGCCATCGCCGCGCGCGCCCATTCCACCAAACCGACGCTGTACGCGCATTTCGGAAGCAAGGAAGACCTCTACAAGCGCTGCAGCGAACGGGCCGCGGAGACTCTTGCCCGGCAGCTCTTCGATGCCCAGGTCGCGGCGGAGCGCCTTTCGCTGGAACACCAGGTGCGCGCCGGAACCCTCGCATTCTTCGACTATGCCGCCGCGCATCCCCATGAGTTCCGCCTCCTGTTCGGCTCGGAGGCCTCGGGCACCGTCCCGGCCGCCCGGCACCGGCTGATGACCGCCGCCACCGACCGGATCGCCCACCTGATCAGGGAGTTCGCGGCATCGCACGGGCAGCCGCCGTGGGGGGCCAGCGCGACCTTGTGCGCTTCCTTCATCGTCGGTCTCGCCGTGGAGGGCGCGCGGTGCGCTCTCGGCACCGGCTCGCTCAGTCCGCGGCTGGCCGGCGAGTTCGCGACGTCGTTCACAGTGGCCGCGCTGCGGCACATCGACATCTCCCTGGCCGCGGCCGTCGACACCGAGTGACCGCCCTCGGTGCGGCCCGCCGGTGAGTGCGGGCCGCACCGGCGGGCGCCCGGGGCCCAGACCTCGGGCCGGGCCGGCCGTGATGGCGATGCCGAGGGCGAGGGGTGCGATGGACAGAGCCGCGTTCTGCGGGGACAGCCCCAGCGGTCCCCGCAGGAAGACCGACAGGACCAGCATCAGCCCGGTGAACGAGGCGAAGAACGCCACGGCGACCAGGATCCCGCCGGTGTAGCCGCGGTTGCGCAGCAGGCCGGGGTGGACCAGCGGCGACGGCCGGCGGAGCTGGTCTGACGCGGCCGGCCGGATCCGTCCGGCGGAGAGCACCGGTACGCCCGGGAAACTCCCGTGCGCCCGCGCCGGGGGCTGCGATACCGTCGGCGCCCATGACTCCTTCTCCCCGCATCCGCCCTCCCTACGACGCCGACGAACGCACCCAACTGGTGGGCTGGCTCGACATGCAGCGCGCGATCATCCGCTGGAAATGCGAAGGCGTGTCCGAGGAGGACGCCCACCGGTCGGTCCTCCCGACCTCTCCCCACATGACGATCGCGGGCATCGTCTCCCACATGCGGTGGGTCGAGCACTGCTGGTTCGAGGTCCTGCTGCTCGGCAGGAAGGCCGAGGGTCCGCAGTTCGACGACGGGCCCGAGGATGCCGACATGATGGTCGACGACATCCCCCTCGCGCAGTTCCTGGCGGAATACGAGCGCAGTTGCGAGGTGTCCAACGAGATCATCGCGTCCCTTTCGCTGGACACGGTGGGCAAGCACCCGGACTTCGGCGCCGCCGCCGCGTCACTGCGCTGGATGCTCCTCCACATGATCGAGGAGACCGCCCGGCACGCCGGCCACATGGACACCGTCCGGGAGCTCGTCGACGGCGAGAAGGGCTACTACTGACCGGTGTGACGGCCGGAGGGGCGCGCCGAAGCGCGCCAGGCAGTGCCAGACCTTCTTGAGCGCCTGGGCGTCGTAGCGGCCGGTGCGGGCCGCGTCTCCGATGATCCGGGGATCGAGCCGGCCGTCGACCGCGATGGCGGCGCCCAGATCGACGTACTCCTGGCCGCGGAAGTCCGGGTGGCGCCGCAGGTTCTCGACGGTGAGCCGGAAGCCGCCGTGCCATTCGACGGGACACGGCAGCCGCGCGGCCTCGGCCTCCACCTCCGTGCCGCGATAGCTGGGATCGAGGACCAACGCCTCCACATCGCGGTCGAGCAGGACCGGCCCGTGGATCTGCGCCTCGACATGGCCGTCCAGGGCATCCAGCTTCCCGGCCGCGGCCAGTTCGACGAGTGCGCAGCTGGTGGCGACGCCGAAGTCGGACGGCTCGGTGGAGCTGTCCGGATAGCAGAACGTGGCCCGGGCGACGGCCTCGGCGGTCAGCCGGAAGTGCGAGGAGCCGAATCGCGGTGCCGCACCGATGTGCTCGTGACGGAAGTTGAGCGCGCCATAGACCGGGCGCTCGTGCGCGGCGGCATCGTCGTAGGCGCCGCCGAAGATCAGGCTCTCCCAGCGCCACCGGTCCCCGCCTGGGTGGGCGGTCAGGCCGCCGTTGCTGGTGCCGGTCACGAACTGCGAGGAGTAGACGCCGTCCTGCGCCAGTCGCCGCAGAATCGGCAGTCCGCCTGTCCACCGGTCGGGGTGGAGGTTCATCGTCACGCGCAGCCCGGCGTCGAGCGGTCCGCCCGTGGACCGGGCAGCGACGTGCCGCAGGGCTCTCGCCTGCGGCGACCTGGGTGTATCAGCGCTCATCCGTGAATTCTGCGCGAAAGCCGTCCGCCGGCGCATCCGGATTGAACGGCCTGTCGGCGAGCAGTCCGTAGAGGAGATCGTCCGTCCACTCGCCCTTGATCCAGGTGAACGCGGGGCGCCGCCCCTCCAGTTGGAACCCCAGCCGTTCCAGCAGCTGGGCCGAACTCACGTTGCGGGCATCGCACTCCGCCGACATCCGGCGCAGACCGCCGGCGAACCGGTCCTGCAGCACGGCGCTCACGGCTTCGGTCGCGTATCCGTGGCCCTGCCGGTCGCGGGCGAGGGTGAAGCCGAGGTCGGCCTGCATGAGGTTCTCGTTCAGGTTCACCCCGACATCGCCGATCAGACAGCCGTCCTCCTTGAGCTCGATCGCGTACTGGAACCAGCCCGGCCGGGTCGGATCGTCGCTGAACTTCGCGATGAGCGCGTCCGCCGACTCGGCGGACACCGGGGCGGACCAGCCCTGATAGCGGGCCACCTCCGGGTCCGAGCGGTACACCGAGAGCGCCGGCGCGTCGGCGGGCCGGAAGTGGCGCAGGCGGAGCCGGGGCGTGTCGAGAAGCATGCGAGGAGGATCTCATGGGGTGCCCACGAGCCAGGTGGCGAGCCGGGTACCGAGCCTGTCAGCGCTGTGGATGCAGGACCGCCTCGGCGATCTGCCGCACCCGGTCCATGGTGATGCCGGTGCGCTGTTCCACCGCCAGCGGGTGGTCCGTGGGCTCGAGTTCCACCCGCGGGCGCCGGCCGACGGGGCGCGTGTGGGCGTTCGTCTTGAGGTCGGTCGTGCTCTCCGGATACAGGCTCAGTTCCGTCGACAGCCAACCGAAGTACGGCCGTTCGGTCTCCCGGCCCGGGGTCTCCCACAGCTCGCTCGCCCGCGCGAAGCTCTCACGGCTGAGGGAGATCCACACGCCCCAGGCGAAGACGTCCGTGCGTCCGATCACGGGTATCTCGATCAGACCCCGCACGAAGAAGGCCTGGTTCCTGATCACGCACTGGTCCAACGACAGGATGCTGTCGGGGTCGTTGGCGAAGGCCGGCTCCCAGATGTCCGGGGCCATGGTGGAGTAGCTCATCGGGAGCTCTTCGTGGTGCTCGCCGCAAGTGGAGCAGAGGAATCCGAGATCGACTGACATGGCGGAGACAATATCCGCTCCACGGTGTCCCGGATCCGCGCAGGGTGCCGGTACGGCCGGGCAGCCGCTCAGCCGCTCAGCCGCTCAGCCGCTCAGCACCGTCGCCGGTGGAGGGGCGTAGGTTCGCCGTAGAGCTTCGGTGCGGTGGAAGGGGCGGTGCTCGCGGATGCGCTCGATGGACGACCTTGACGATGTGAACGACGTGAACGACGGGGCGAGCACCGTACGGCCGGCCGTTCTGCTCGGCCATCTCGGTTACGGGCTCGGTGCGTCGAAGGCCGTCGTGGCGGTCCTGCCCGACGGCCGCGCTCCACAGCGGGTCGAACTGCTCACCGCCGACGCGCTCGTCGTCCGCCGCCTCACGGCCGGTCCCGTCCAGGCGGTGCCCGGCTGGCGGCGCGGCCCGTTCGCGCGGGTGGAGCTGCCGCAGGACCTGGAGCCGGGCCGCTACGCGGTCCGTGTCGTCGACGGCGACGGCCGCCGGACCGTCTCGGATCGTTTCGAGGTCGCGGAGGACCGGCTGCAGCGCGAAACGATGTCCGACGTGCTGGCGTACTTCAAGGCGATGCGATCCAGCGGCGAGATCGACCGGAAGGACCGGCACGCCGTGCTGTGGGGCGACGACACCCGCCGGGAGGTCGACGCGCGCGGCGGCTGGCTGGACGCGAGCGGCGACACCAGCAAGTTCCTCAGCCACCTCACGTACACCCGCACGATGAGCCCGCAGCAGATGCCGTTGTGCGCGTGGGCCATGATGGCCGCCCGTGACGCGATCGCCGAGCGCCATCCGGCGCTGGTCCGTTCCCTCGGCGCACGGCTGCGCGACGAGGCGCTGTGGGGCGCGGACTTCCTCGTCCGCTTCCGGGCGCCGGAGGGGTACTTCTACACCGGCATCTTCGACGCGCTGACCAAGAAGCTCGACGAGCGCGTCGTGACCGCGCCGCTGGCGGAGTGCGTACGCACCGACCGCTACCAGGCCGCCTACCGGCAGGGCGGCGGCCTGGCCATCGCGGCCCTGGCGCGCGCCGCGACCCTCGACGACCACGGTGACTTCACCGGCCCCGAGTACCTCTCCGCCGCGGTCCAGGGCTTCGTCCATCTCGAAGCCCACAACCTGGAGTATCTCGACGACGGCACGGAGTCGATCGTCGACGACTACACGGCGTTGCTGGCCGCGACCGAACTCGTGGCGGCGGGCGCGGACGGGGAGAACGGAGCCCCGGAGACCGGAGCCCGGGAAGCGGCCAGCCGACGGGTGCGCTCACTCCTCACCCGGTACGTACGACCCCCCGACGGCCCCGGATGGTTCACCGGGGACGCCGCCGGACGCCCGTTCTTCCACGCCGCCGAGGCCGGACTGCCCGTGCTCGCGCTGACCCGGTTCGCCACCGTTCTGCCCGGCTCCCCCGAGGCCGGTCCGGCCCGGGCACTGGCTCTGGAAGCCATGCTCGACACGCTGCGCCGCACCCACGCGGTCCCCAACCCGTTCGGCTATCCGCGCCAGCGGGTGCAGCCCGCCGGCGAATCGGCCGAGGACGCGTTCTTCTTCCCCCATGCCAATGAGACGGGCTACTGGTGGCAGGGCGAGAACGCCACCATCGCCTCACTGGCCGCGGCCGCCTCCGCGTGTGCCGCCCTCGACGGCGTCGCCGAGGACGACCGCGCCCGGCTCGGCGCGTTCGCCGACGACCAGTTGGCGTGGATCACCGGCCGCAACCCGTTCGACGCGTCGATGATCCAGGGCCGCGGCCGTAACAACGTCGACTACGCGTCGGACTTCCCCAACATCCCCGGCGGAATCGTCAACGGCATCACCTCGGGGTGGTCCGACGAGGTGGACATCGCCTTCCTTCCATCCGACGCCCCGCCGGGGGACGCCTGGCGCTGGGCCGAGCAGTGGATCCCGCACACGGGGTGGTTCCTGCTCGCCGTCGGGTCCGCCCGCTGACGGCCGCGACGGCCGGTCTTCTGATGGTGAGCCCTCTGGTCACCGCCCCTCGGAGGTGAGGAGTCCGACGACCAGTTCACGCGGCAGCCCGTGGGTCTCGTGCAGATAGCTGTAGTCCTCCTCGCGCAGCGGCCCGTCGAACCCCTGCCGGGACAGCACCAGCCGGCCCCGCTCCAGCAGCTTCGAGAAGCGGCGCTCCTCGTCGAGCAGCACATCGCGCACGGATCCGACCTCGCCCGTCTGCCGGAAGTGGTCGAGAGTGTGCTCGAAGAGCTCCGTGGGGAGGTCGGACAACGTCCGCGAGGGGTCGTCCCGCCACAAGGTGGTCAGCACCCGGCGCGTCAGCCGGCGCAGGACGTAGCCGCGGCCGGTGTTCGACGGGAGGACGCCGTCGCCGATGACCACGATGCTGGACCGCAGGTGGTCACAGACGACACGGAGCGAGAACTCGTCCAGGTCCCACAGGCCGGAGATCGTGCTCGTCCAGGGGTCGAAGATGTCGCACTCGTAGACCGATGGCTTGTCCTGCAGCACGGTCAGGAGCCGCTCCAGACCCAGCCCGGTGTCGATGCTTGGCCGGAGCAGGGGTTGGAGGCTTCCGTCGTCGTGGCGGTGGTACCGCATCTTCACGTGGTTCCACACCTCGACCCATCGCTGATCGCTGGTCGGGGTGCCCTGCGGTGGGGTGTCGCCGGTCCATACGAAGATCTCCGAGTCGGGTCCGCACGGCCCGGTGGGGCCGTTGGACCACCAGTTGTCCTCGCGTGTCAGCTCCACCGGCACGCCCAGCTCGTTCCAGGTCCGCAGGGACTCGGTGTCGGGGCCGACCTGGTCATCGCCACCGAAGACGGTGACATGCAGCCGGCCGGGCTGGATGCCGAAGCCGTCGCGCAGCAGTTCGTAGCCCCAGCGCAGGCTCTGCGGGCCGCCGTAGTCCCCGAGCGACCACGAACCCAGCATCTCGAAGACGGTCAGGTGGGTACGGTCGCCGACCTCGTCCAGGTCGGTCGTGCGCAGACAGCGTTGCAGGCCGACCAGCCGCTGACCGAGCGGATGCGGGCGGCCGAGCAGGTACGGGGTGAGCGGGTGCATGCCGGAGGTGGTGAACAGCACCGGGTCTCCGGGTGGCCGGAGAAGCGAGTCACCGGTGATGCGCTGGTGTCCGCGGTCGCGGAAGAAGTCGATGAAGGTGCTGACGGTCCGGTCGGTGTTCATGGCGGCGGTTCCTTCGGGTCGTGGGGACCGGAAAAGGAACCGTGGGCACGGACTGCGAAACAGGAGTCGTACAGCGCACCGGCGGCCGTTTCCGGTCGCCGGGGATGAGGAGTGAGGTCAGGCGGCGGCAACCGACGAGCTGGTAGCTCGCGCGGTCGCGGTGGTGATGTGCCTGGTGATCTCCATACGCCAACGGTAACAGGGGTGCCCGCCGAGGTGGCCGGCATTTCCGGCGGCGGGACCGGCAGGACCGGGGTGCTGGGGCGGCACTATCGCCGGGCACTCGGCACGGGACTCAGCAGGGACCAGCTTCTGCCGTCTCCCCAGAATGACGACTCATCGACATACGGTCGCAGCAGTGCGGTGAGCTCCGCATCTCCCCGTTGGTTGAGTTCGTCCGACGCGATCTTCCGCGCCACGCCGGCGAGGAAATCGGCGAGTTGGATGCGGGCGTCCGAGCGGGAGCTGACGAGCGTCACGCTCGTCAGCCGGCCGCGCGGACCGTACCCGGGATCAGCAGGGTGCGGCCTGCTGAAGATCTCCTTGAGCTGCGCGATCCGCTCGTCCGTCAGCGTGTTGTTCCGGTCGTGAACGATGGAGACAGGCTTGTTGCCGTCGCTCCAGTGCGCAACGGTCCGGACGATCGAGGGGATCAGCGGGTCCAGCGCGGGAATCACCGTCGGGTCGTCGAGGAGCCGGGCCCGAAAGGAATCCGCGGGCGATCGGGCCGCCGCCAGCCGTTCCAGGATGTCGTCGACCGACCCGCCCGCGGCGGTCCTGCGAAGGTTGTCGATGGTCCGGAAGAACGAGTCGACCGGGGTCCGTGTGCCCCAGAGGTTCTTGGTGCGCATCAGATGGTTGGACGACTCCAGGAACTCGCGCCACAATTCCGGCCCGAAGGACCGGGGACCCTCGCGATACAGGGCGACGGCAAGGGAATGGGCTTCCTCGTCCTGGCTCAGACCCGCACTGGCCGCGTGCGTCGCTTTCCCGACGAGCAGGTCCACCACCCTTCCGACGACGAAGAACGCCTTGTCGGTCAGATGGACGTGCGCATGGCCGTGGATCGGTCCCGATGGTCCGAGCAGCCAGGTGAGAACCGGCCGGTGTTTCTCGCGGAGCAGGTGATTCGCCTTGTACTCCTGCGCGGGCGAGCGAATTCTGTTCCGTATCTCCTGAATGCTGTCCGCCGCGAGCGCGACGTCCAACCGCACACTGGCATGGGCGAACACATCCGTGTTGCCGCCCAGGAGATTCTCGCCGTCGGAACCCGACTCGTCGCAGGCGATCTCGACGAGCCGGCCGGTCGGCGCCGCCTCGAGAGATTCCTCCCGATCGCCTGTCACTGCCTGGTCCTCCCACGGATGGACATGCCAGCCATCATCGGTGATCAGCGCGGGATCCACCACGAATTATCCGGCTGCCGTCACTCCTGAGCACCCTCCGGAGTGACGCCGGCCGGGCGGGCGGCGTCACTGCGCAGCTCCTCGGTGGCCTCGTGGTAGGCCGTGGCCGCGTGCTCGAAGTAGTCGAAGAGGACGTCGAGTTGCTCCGGGGTGTACCGGGCGAGCACCGCGCCGACCCGGCGGCGGGCGGGACCGGCCACCGCTTCGACGTCCACGCCCCCGGTGGCTCCGGCCACCGGCTCGATGATGACCTTGCGCCGGTCGGCCGGGTGCACCGCCCGGCGCACCAGGCCCCGGCGCTCCAGGCGGTCGATCAGCCGGGTGGTCGCGCCCGTGGTCAGTCCGGTGCGCTCGGCGAGTTCGCCGGAGGTGAGGCTGCCGGCCAGGTCGAGAACGCTCAGGGCGCGCAGGTCGGTGGTGTGCAGCCCGGCGGCCTCGGCACTCGCCTGCCCGTTGAGCACCACCGCGTCCACGTAGCGGCGGTAGATGCGATGAGCGTCCTCCCGGCGAACGGTTGACATCCCGGGCAGCCTCCCCTTCAATAATATCTGCACACATGCAGATACTTCAGTCGTGCAGATTCTTTGACAGTGTAACCAACCAGGAGGCCCGAGATGGACGCCCACAGCATCGCGCCCCGGCCTCGGGAACCGGCCGGTTGATCCCGGCGAGCGGCCACCCCGGTTGGCATGATGACCCGATGCAAGATCACGAGAGAACCCAGCCGCCGTGGATCGCGGACGAGCGCGCCAGCCTCACGGCCTTCCTGCAGTACCAGCGCGAGACGCTGGAGATGAAGTGCACCGGACTGACCACCGAGCAGCTACGGGAGAGGGCCGTTCCGCCCTCGGAGCTGTCGCTGCTCGGACTGGTCCGGCACCTGGTCGAGGTCGAGCGGGGCTGGTTCCGGAAAATACTGAACGACGAGAACGTCCAGCCCTACTGGCCGCGTCCGGAGCCCGGCCGGTTCAGCGAATGGGACGTCGACTCGGCCGATCCCGACGAGGCGTTCCGGGCCTGGCACGAGGAGTGCGCGCGGTCCCGCGCGATCGTGGACGCGGCCGCGTCGCTGGACGACACCGGGCACTACGGCGACGAGGTGTACTCGCTGCGCTACATCCTGACCCACATGATCGAGGAGTACGCGCGGCACAACGGTCAGGCCGATCTGCTCCGGGAGTGCATCGACGGCACCACCGGCGAGTAAGGCGAGTAAACCGACGTGACCTGCGGGTGGGCGTCTCCTACCCTCGGCAGCATGGACAGCGCCACAGGACTGTTGAACGTCATCGATGTCGAGGCGACCTGCTGGGCCGGCGAACCGCCTCCCGGGGCGGTGAGCGAGATCATCGAGATCGGGCTGACCGTCGTCGACCTCGACACGGGCGAACGGGTCGCGCGGCACCGCATCCTGGTGCGGCCCGCACGGTCCGCCGTCAGCGCCTTCTGCACCGAACTGACGGGTCTGACCCAGGCCGAGGTGGACACCGGCGTCGGCTTCTCCGAGGCCTGCCGGCTGCTGGCCGCCGAACACCGGGCCGGGAGCCGGCCGTGGGCCAGCTGGGGCGACTACGACCGGCACCAGTTCACCCGGCAGTGCCTGGCGACCGGCACGGAGTACCCCTTCGGAAGCCGGCACACCAACGCGAAGCTGGTCTTCACCGAGGCGCACGGACTGCGCAAGCGCCCCGGCATGGCGCAGGCGCTGCGGATCGCCGGGCTGCCGCTGGAGGGGCGCCACCACCGAGGTGAGGACGACGCCTGGAACATCGCCGCGCTGATCCTCGGCCTGGCCGCCAACGGTGCCTGGCCCGGCGCATCGGCCCCCTGACAGCGGGCGGTGTCGGACCGGTCCTGACGCGTTCGCCGCCGGACGCCTGGCTGCAGCGGGTCCTGACCGGAGAGTTGCTGGGCGGGCCCGGCTAGGGGCCGTGGTGCCGCAGGTGGGTGTCGCCGCCACGGTCTGGCCGATACGGCGGAATGTCCCGGCCCGGTTGGTAGTGCGCGCCCTGGTGGATGTGCCGGCCCACAACGAGCATGTCCACGACGGCCACCACTCCCACCA
Source organism: Streptomyces sp. H39-C1 (assembly GCF_027158125.1). Classification (NCBI taxonomy): domain Bacteria; kingdom Bacillati; phylum Actinomycetota; class Actinomycetes; order Kitasatosporales; family Streptomycetaceae; genus Streptomyces; species Streptomyces sp. H39-C1. The sequence continues at coordinate 36,699 of NZ_JAPVLS010000046.1, read as the reverse complement.
CCGCGAACGTGACCGCCCACGCCGTATGACCCGCCACCGCGAACCCCACAGCGCCCACCACCGCCCAGGCCAGCCCGAACGCGGCCAGTCCCAGCCGCAGGCGCAGGGCACTGCGCGCGGTCAGCGGTTCACTCCCGGTACGCATGGCGACACATCTCCTCCCCTCCAGCATCCACCTTCGGAGCACCGAGTGGGGCGGGGTGCCGGACAGGATCGCGCCGTTCGCCCGGCGGGACCGTCCGCCGGGCTCCGTCAGGCGCGCGTGGCCGAGAACCTGCGGGGGCCGTCAGCCGCCGGACCCGAAGACCGTGTTGGCGCAGGTGTCCTGGTCCGCGGAGCGGGCGTCGGCCACGACGGTGGAGGGCAGCGCGGTGGGCGTTCCGGTCGGCTGCGCGGCATCCTGGCCGAGGGTGTAGTTCTTGCCGAGGACGAGCCTGATCCCGGCGGTGGAGACCGGTGACAGGGTGGCGCCGGGGAAGAGGGCGGCGACCTTCTGCGCGTCGGCGCGCCGGCCGGCTCCATACTCGACGACCGTCGTGTCGTACGTCTGGGAGGAGGCGGTGACCGTCCCGCTGACGCTGAAGCCGGCCTTCTCCAGGGTGGTCGCCGCCTTGCCCGCGAGACCGGTGGTCGCGGTGCCGTCGAGCACGACGAGCTTGACGCCCGCGCCCGGGGTCCCGGACGGCGATGCCGGAGCAGACGGTGTCGACGTCGCGGGCGGGGTGGTCGGCGACCCTGCGGCGTCCTGCCCGTCGATGGTCCGGTCGGCCTTGAGGGTGGCCCACAGGGTGTCGACGGCGGGGTGGACCAGCTCGACGCGCTCACCGCTGAAACGCCAGGGCGTGGTCAGGAACTTGAGGTCGCGCAGGTCGATGTTCTTCAGCGACGAGCCGAACTCCAGCAGCTTCGCCACCGAGGCGAGACCGGGGTCGACGATCAGCGACTTGGTCGCGGCGTCCGCGAGCGGCAGCAGCGTGGTGGGGTTGATGCCCTGCCCCTTGATCTTGGACACCAGCGAGCCGAGGAAGGCCTGTTGGCGCAGCATCCGGCCGATGTCGGAGCCGTCGCCGATGCCGTGCCGCAGCCGCACGTAGTCCAGCGCCTGCTGGCCCTGGACGTTCTGCTTGCCCTTGCTGAGGACCAGATCGCCCCTGGCGCCCAGCTTCGGGTTGACGTCACCTTGGTAGATGTCGTTCGGCAGACAGACCTCCACCCCGTGGACGGCCTTCGTCATCGCCGCGAAGCCCTCGAAGTTCGCCACGATGGTGTGGTCCACCCGCAGGCCGGTGAGTTTCTCGACCGTGTTCTGTGTGCAGGCCGGGTTGCCCGCGTCGGTCTCCCCCACCGAGAAGGCCTCGTTGAACATGGTGTGGGTCCGCTCGCTGGTCCAGCTCCCGTCCGGCAGCCGGCAGGCGGGGATGGTGACCAGGGTGTCGCGGGGGATGGAGATGCCGATCGCGTGCTTGTGGTCGGCGTAGACGTGCAACAGGATCGTGGTGTCCGAACGGGCCGTGCCGCTCTCTCCGCCGCCGAGGCTGCTGTTGGCGCCGCCGCGTGAGTCGGAGCCGATGAGCAGGACGTTGACCGGGGTGTTCCCGGTGGCGTCGGGTACGGCGGCGGGCGGGCGCTCCGCGCTCATCGCCTCGGCGGGGAAACTCTTGATGTTGCTGTTGAGCCGGTAGTAGATCGCGCCGCCCGAGACGACCAGCAGCACCAGTGTGCCGACGGCCGTCCAGGCGACGATCTTCTTGGCCCGACGGCGGGTTCCGCGCGCTGCTGCGGCGGGCGGGCCGTCGACCGTGGCCTCGGGTATCTCCTCGCGTGCGGCCCCGTCGTGTTCGTGCGTCTCGTCCCGCGCGCCTGACATCTGCGTCCCTCTCCCCTGATGTGCGGATCCTGAGTCGCACAGGGAAGAGCGTTGCAGACAGTTATGAGGAAAATGTTAGATCTCTCGAACAGTTCCGAACAGTGACATCCGGCGGACGCCGGGCCCGGTCGGGCCCGGCGTCAGAGCGTCGGATTCCGGGGTCGGCGCCGGCTCAGGACGGCGCCGGCCCGGCGGAGTTCAGCGGGTGCACCGCAGGCTCGTCAGGTCGACCGAGTCGGCCATCGCCTGCATGCCCTTGTCGTTGGGGTGCAGGTGGTCGCCGCCGTCGAAGACCGGAAGCAGCCGCTCCTGGTCGTACGGGCTGCGCAGGAGTTTGTCGAAGTCGGTGACGGCGTCCAGCGCACCGCCGCTCCTGATGAAGGAGTTGACGCCCTGGCGTACGGCCTCACTGGCGGGATCGAATTCCGACCACCCCTTGAAGAGCAGCACCGTCCCGCCGACGACGCAGACGCCCGCCGCGTGGGCCCGGTCGATGATCTGCCGGTAGCCGGCGATCATGTCGTCGACCGTGACGCCGCTGTGCGCCTTGATGTCGTTGATGCCCTCGAAGAGGAACACCGTGCGGATCCCGGGCTGGGAGAGCACATCGCGCTGCAGCCGCGCGAGGGCGCTCTGTCCGGCGCCGTCGGCCAGCACCTTGTTGCCGGAGATCCCCTCGTTGGCGACGCCCTTGATGCCGATGCCGGTCGCGCCCTGGAGCCGCCGCGAGAGGTAGTCGGGCCACCGGCGGTCGGTGTCGGTGCTCGACTGCCAGCCGTCGGTGATCGAGTCGCCGAGCGTGAACACGGCGCCGGTGTCCGCCCCGGTCTCCGCGCTGACCGCGTCGAGGTAGAACCAGGATCCGATCCGCTCGGTCCAACTGCCCGCGCCCTCCTCGCCTGCGTGCTCGCCGCCCGCCGCGTAGGACGTCTGCATGGCCATGCCGTGGCCGGTCGCCGGCCCCTCGGCCGCCACCACATGGAGGCTGACGACGAGATTGCTCTGCGCCGCCAGCGATCCGGACAGCGGATCGCTGTACACGGTGGCGCCGGGCGGCACCGTGACGGCCTGACCACCGCCGAAGGTGAGGCGGCGGTTGCTGCCGGGGAGAAGCTGGGCACCGTCCTTCTGCTGCCCGGCGTAGACGCTGTCGAACGTCACCGGGTGGTCGCCGAACGCGTTGGACAGCCGGATCCGGGGGCTGCCGCCGCCGACGCTGGTGCGCACGACGAGCCGGTAGCTGTGGTCGGCGACCGCCGTTCCCATCCGGTCGGCGCTCGCCCCCCAGGTCACCACCTGGTGGGAGGGACGCACCGCAGAAGTTGCCGACGCCGAGGACATGGCGGCCGGCGCGCACAGCGCGACGACGAGGGCGCCGACGACTCCTGCCACACGGCCACCGAGCGGGAACCACGGACGGCGGCTCACCGGCTGAAGTCCCGCAGTGTGACGGAGCCGCCCGGTTTGAGGCTGAGAGCGCGGGACACTCCCCCGTACGACACTGTGGTGCTGCGGCCGCCGACGCTGCGCAACCGCGCCTCGGTGACCTTGCCGTCCCGCCAGCGCAGGTCGATGACGAAACCGCCGCGTACCCCGACGCCGGTGACCGAGCCGGAACGCGCCCAGGCGTCGGGGAGCGCGGGGAGCAGTTCGATGTGGCCGGGGCGGGAGTAGACCAGCATCTCGATCATGGCGGCCGAGGTGCCGAAGTTGGACTCGATCTGGAAGATGCCGCGGCCCGTCGACACCTCATAGATGTCGAACAGGTTCATCGCGGTCCCGTTGGTCCCGCCGATGGAGGGCCGCAGGTTGTTCACGACCAGCTGGTACGCCTTGTCCGCGTTCTTCAGCCGGGCCCAGCACAGGCTGCGCCAGGCGTTCGCCCAGCCGAAGCTCTCCATCCCGCGCGCGGTGAGCAGCGCGGTCGCGCCGTCGACGACGGCCTGGGGGGTGGAGCCGTCGGGGCGGATCCGGTCGCCGGGGAAGAGCCCGATCAGCGGCGAGAGATGCCGGTGGGTCGTCTCTCCGAGGTTGTCGGGTGACATCCACTCCTCCAGCCAGCCCGTCTTCGGGCTCACCTGCGGCAGGTACAGCCGCTCCTGGAGGGAGGCGATGGTCCTGCTGTGGCCGCTGTCCCGGCCGAGGACGGCACACGCGGTGCGGTAGTTCTCGAAGAGCGCCCGCACCAGTTCCTGCGCGTAGGTGATGCCCTTGGCGTCGAGGGGGCCGTGCTCGGGCGACCAGTCGCTGTCGGCGATCAGGACCTCGCGGTCCTTGCCGGTGGCCGGGTCGGTGACGGTCGTGGTGAGCAGCCGCGCCTCCCAGAACTCGCAGGCGCCCTTCAGGAGCGGGTGGATCCTGGCGAGGTAGGCCGCGTCCTGGGTGTACTCGTAGTGCTCGAAGAGCGAGTTGGACAGCCACGCGTTGCCCGCCGGATGCCACCACCAGCCGCCTCCGCCATGGATGTTGGTCGAGATGGCGACGGTCCAGCCGGCGATCTTCCCGCTGGAGTTGCGGTAGCGGTTGCGCGGGTCGTTGAAGAGGGTGCGGGTCGTTGAAGAGGGTGCGGGTCAGCTCGGTCCAGGACGGGAGCTGCGCCAGGCAGTAGTCGGCGTAGGCGTCGAAGCTGCTGGACAGGCCGGCCCGGTCGGCCATCCAGTAGTTCATCTGGATGTTGATGTCGGTGTGGTAGTCACCCATCCAGTCCGGGTCGTTGCCGTCCAGCCACAGCCCCTGGAGGTTGAGCGGCAGACTGTCACGCGATCCGGCGATCATGAGATAGCGGCCGAACTGCAGGTAGGACGCCTCGAGTTCGGGGTCGGCCTCGCCGTCCCTGGCGCGGGCGCGTACCCGCTCCCAGGTGTCGAGGCCGCGCTGCACGGAGGACGACTCGCCGAGCGAGATGCCCATGCGGTCGAACAGCGCCCGGTGGTCGGCGACATGGGAGTGCAGGAGCGAGGTGAACGGGTGGCGGGCCGCCGTGAGGACCTTGCTCCGGGCCAGCTTCTGCGGGTCCAGGGCGGGGTCACGGTAGCCCGCGGCGGCGTCGGGCGCGTAGTTGGTGCCGCCGCTGACGACGACGGTGAGGTCCTTGCAGCCGGCGAAGGAGATCCGCGCACCGTCGGTGGTCACCGTGCCGGTGGAGCTGTACGCCGTCACCGCGGCGCCGTAGCGCAGTCCGCCGTCCGGGAAGGCGGCACCGAACGACGCGTACGTACGGGCCCCGTCCGTGGTCGTGGTCTCGTCGTGCGTGCCCGCCAGGGTGACCGTTCCGGTGTACCGGCCGCCACCGCGCTGGGAGAAGTGCAGGACGATGGCGTCGTCCGGGTGGCTGGCGAAGATCTGCCGCTCGTACGTCACTCCCGAGCGGACGTACGACGAGGAGACGATCCCCTGGCTGATGTCGAGGTCACGGCGGTAGTCGGAGACCGCCGAGAGGTCGTGGTCGGGGATGTCGACGGTCAGCCGCCCCAGGAGGGTGAAGGAGCCGAAGTTCTCCCGGGCGTAGGGGAACTGGCCGTCCGCGTCGAGCACGGCGTTGCGGCCGCCGGTCCACAGGGTGGCGTCGGTGAGGAGGAGCAGTTCGCGTGACGGGTCGTTGCCGGTGAGCGCGCCCAGCCGCCCGTTGCCGATGGGCAGCCCCTGCTCGATCATCGCGGTGTCGGAGGCGGGCGCCGGGTACCAGAACCGCGTGGTCGACGCCTCGGGAAGCAGGGGGGACTCGGACGGTCGCGCCGCCGGCGCGGTGGCCGCGAAGGCGGGCAGGCTGCCGAGTGCGGTGAAGGCACCCGCCGCGGCGGCGAGGGAGAGGATGTCCCGCCGGCTCGGCCGGCGGGGGGATGAGTCGGTGTTCTGGTCGTCCACGGTGCACTCCGTTTTGTGGCGGGACGTTGTGGGGGTGCGGACGGGGGTGCGGGGCCCGGAGGAGGTCGGACCCCGCACCCGGTCGTCACGACAGCTTCGGCACGTCGATCCGGTCGATGTCCGGGGCGTAGCCGTCGCCGCTGTCGAAGGTGACGGTGTTGCTGCCCGCCTTGAGGGTCACGGGCACACCGACGGTCTCGACGGTCCCCCAGTCACCGGTGGAGGGGAACTTCAGACCGGTGGCCCCGTTGCCGTTCGCGGAGATCTGGGCCGGGCGCGCGTCACCGCTGATGTAGGCGACGTTGATGACGTAGCGGCCGGCCTTCGGCACCACGATGTTGTTGAACTGGAGCTTGCCGCCCTGGTAGAGGTTGCCGACCTTGTGGCCGCCCGAGCAGGCCGCGCAGTCACCGATCCCGGCGTTGCCGCTGAGGGTGTTGGCCGCCGACTCGGCCTCGTAGCCGGTCATCTGCTGCGCGGGACCGTGCGGCGTGACGGTGAACAGCCGCGAGCCATGGGCCGGCAGCGCCTGCGTCACCTTGTCCTTGTACGTGCCGAGGTTCTCCTTGTTCCACAGGTCACGGACCGCTCCCTGGCCGGAGAAGCCGAGGGACGACCAGTCGGCGGTCACGGCGGCGGGCCCGTTGCCGAGGTTGAACAGGGCGACGGTGTAGCTGCCGTCGGCGTTCTTCGCGCTCCAGACCTGCTGGTCGCCGGAGGCGGTGATGGGCCGGGCGGGCGGGGTGCTGCCCTGGTTGAGCGCGATGACCTCGCGGTTGGTCAACAGCGAGACGCCGTAGTCGTCGAGGCGGGTGAGGTCGTCACCGGTGTAGAGCGGGGACTTGGCGATGGCCCACAGGGTCGCGTAGCTCTGCCGTTCGGCCTTGGTCAGGCCGTCCATCGCGCCGTTGCCCACGTCGAGGGAGTCGAGGTCGTTCCAGCCCCCGGGTCCGGCGTGCCGGGTCCAGCCGGCCACGTCGGCCCATCGGTCGTCGACCGAGTTCTCCCACGACACCAGGGTGTTGCAGTAGCACTCGACGTCGGTGTCGATCCGCCAGCCGTTGGAGTACTTCTTCCAGTCGGCGGCGTGGTTGATGTCCAGCGACCAGGACAGTTCGAAGTGGATGGGACGCCCGGCCGTGGCGATCGCCTTCTGCCAGGCGGCGGTGTCGGCGACGTTGTCGTAGTTGTCACCGCTCTTGAAGGAGCCGGGTCCTACACCGTCCAGTTTGAGGAAGTCGTAGCCCCAGTCGGCGAACATCTGGGCCTGCGAGTCGATGTACTTCTGGGCGCAGGGCCGGGAGAAGTCGAGTTTGTAGGCGCTGTCCCAGCCGTTGGTGGTGCGCAGGTCGCCGTGAACGATGTCGGCGGTGGTACAGCCCGGCGCGTTCCAGACCGGCACCTTGCCCGCGCCGTACGCCTCCTTCTCCAACCCCGCGGGCAGGTAGATACCGGCCTTGAGACCCTTGGCGTGGATGTCGTCGGCGACCGGCTTCATGCCGCGCGGGAACCGGACGGGGTCGGGTGCCTGGCGGCCGTACCCGTCGAACTCCGGCTTCCATGTGGTGTCACGCCACCAGCCGGCGTCGATGTTGACGTACTCGTACCCGTACTTCTTGAGCTTCGACGCCAGCGCGCCCGCCTGCGTGAGGACGTTCTTCTCGGTCAGGTAGCTGTAGTCGCCGTCGGGGTTGAGCCCCGGGTACTTCGAGGACTGCATGCTCCAGCTGGACCAGCCCATGAACGGCTTCTGGGCGGGCGCGGCTACGGCGGCCCGGGCGGTGGTGGGAGCGGTGGAGGTCCTGGCCGCCGCGGGAGAGGAGGCCATCGCGGCCGGGACGGTCGCCGTCAGGCCGGCGGCGAGGGCCAGGACGAGCAGGGCCCGGGTGGCACGGCGGGCCGGCGGCGCGGTGACGGACATGGGGGGTGTGGAGGGGTACGAGGATGACCGCATGGGTCGGACCTCCTGTTGTGAGGGCATGGGCGTGCGCAGGGCGTTGCGGAGCGGCATGGTGGTCGTACGTGTGCGTGGGGGGCACGCCGTGGGGGTCGGGGGACGTGCGTTACGTGTCGATGCCGATGAAGGACTGGATCGCGGTGGCCGCGGCGCCGCGCGCCCACTCCTCGAAGGGCAGTGGACGGGTCATGACGTCGCACTGGGCGGCGGTACCGAAGGCGGACGCGGTGAAGGCGACACGGATGTGCTCGGCGAACAGGTCGTACGCCGCCAGTCCCTCGCCGGAGATGATCACTCGTTCCGGTCCGAGAACGTTGACGACGGCCCCGATGGCCCGGCCGATCGCCTCCCCGGCCCGCGCGTACACCTCTCGCGCGCCGGGGTCGCCCTGGTGCGCGAGCTCCAGGGCCCGGGCGGAGTCGGTGACCGGCAGTCCGGTCACCTCACGGACCCGGCGGATGATGGCGGCGTCACCGGCGATCGCCTCCACACACCCGGTGTTTCCGCAGTGGCACAGCGGCCCGAGCGGGTCGATGGACAGATGGCCGATCTCACCGGCGACGCCGTGCGCGCCGGAGACCACCCGTCCGTGCACCACGAGTCCGCAGCCGATGCCCGCACCGACGGTCACCAGCGCGAAGTCGGACACGCCGGCCCCGGCCCCGAACCACTGCTCGGCGACGGTGAGCGCGCGGACGTCGTTGTCGACGGTGACCGGCAGGCCGGTCACCGTGCCGGCCAGTTCCGCGAGCGGCACGTCGCGCCAGTCGAGGAACGGTGAGTAGCGCACCACTCCTGCCACCCGGTCCACATCGCCGGACACCGCCAGCCCCAGCCCGCTGACCTGCACACCGAACCCTTCGGCCTCCGTGAGCAGCTCCTGGACGAGTGCGCCGATGGAGGCGAGCACGGCGCCCGGGTCGCGGGCGGTGAGCTGGACGTGCCGGGCCACCCGGATGCGGCAGCACAGATCGGTGAGCACCGCGATGATCTCGTCGCCGGTCACCTTGACGCCGATGAACAGCGCCCGGCCGCCGTCGACGCGTACGGGATTGGCGGGCCGTCCCAGCGACGCCCGCGCCTCCTCGTCCACGCCTTCGACGAGATAGCCGGCCGCCATCAGCGGCCGTACCGCCTTGGTGACCGCCGCCGGTGACAGCGCGGTCCGCCGGCCGATCTCGATCCGGGTGAGCGGACCGTGGGACAGCACGGTGGTGAAGACCAGGGAGGCGGCCGGCGTCGCTGCCGGAACCACGTCGGTACGAGGCGACGAGTGCATGGCCGAAACGTAGGGGGGTTCTTTTCCGCTGTCAATGAAAGAAGTAAGCTCCTTTCAAGATGTCGCCCCAGTGGGATCTTGACCTCCAAATGCAGGTGCCGTCATGGGTATTGACAGGTGATCGCAAGCGGGGTTGGCTGCCGACTGCTCTCGAGGCGCTATCTGAACGTAAGGATCCATGCCTGTGATCTCCTTCGCCCCCGACACCGGGGTCTGGCTGCTCCGCACCCCGCGCACCTCGTACGCGCTGCGCGTCGACGGGACGGGAGCGCCCTGCCACCTCGCGTGGGGACCGCGGCTGACCCTCGCGGAGGCCGAGGAGCTCGCCACTCCCCCGCCCCCGCCTGCCAGCAGCTTCGAGGGACCGCCACCCGTCGGTGAGGAACTGCCCGTCGACGGCGGAGCGCGGTTCGGGGTCCCGTCGCTGCAGGTGCGCTTCGCCGACGGGACCCGCGCCTTCGAATGGCTCGCGACGGGCCACCACGTGCACGAACCGGCGCCCGGGGCCGCCGAACTGGTCCTGGAGTTCCGCGACCGCCACTACCCCCTGGAGATCGCGCTCCACTACCGCGTCCACGACGACAGCGATGTGATCGAACGCTGGACGGTGCTGCGCAACACCGGCGACGACACCGTCACGCTGCCCCGTGCCGACTCCGCCGCGTGGACCGTTCCGGCCCGGGAGGACCACCGGCTCAGCCATGTCACCGGCCAGTGGTCGGCCGAGACCCAACTGCACCGCGACCGCGTGCCGTTCGGCGAGACGACGCTCACCAGCCGCCGGGGCATCACCAGCCATCACACCAACCCCTGGGTGATGCTGGACGCCGGCGACGCGACCGAGGACCACGGCCAGGTGTGGAGTGCGGCCCTCGCCTGGAGCGGCAGCTGGCGCATCACCGTGCAGCGGTCCCCCGACGGCCGGGCGGGGTTCACCGGCGGCGCCGGCCACGACGGGGCGGTCCTGCCGCTCGGCCCCGGCGAGGAGTTCACCACGCCCCGCTTCGCCGGGCTCCACTCGGACGGCGGTTTCGGCGCGACCAGCCGGGCCTGGCACGCGTACACCCTGGCCCACGTACTGCCGCACGCCGACGAGACGCGCCCCGTGCTCTACAACTCGTGGGAAGCCACCGCCTTCGACGTGGACGAGCCCGGCCAGCTCAAGCTGGCCGCCCGCGCGGCGGCGCTGGGTGTGGAGCTGTACGTCATGGACGACGGCTGGTTCGGCGCGCGCCGCAGCGAGCGGGCCGGACTCGGCGACTGGACCCCGTCCCCCGACCGTTTCCCCCAGGGCCTCACCCCGCTGGTCCGTGAGGTGCACCAGCTCGGCATGCGGTTCGGCCTGTGGGTGGAGCCCGAGATGGTCAACCCGGACAGCGACCTCTACCGGGCGCACCCGGACTGGGTGCTGCACTTCCCGCACCGCGCCAGGACCGAGCTGCGCAACCAGCTGGTGCTGAACTTCGCCCGCCGGGACGTCGCGGACTGGGCGTACGGCTGGCTGACCCGGCTGGTCGGCGACAACGGCATCGACTTCCTCAAATGGGACATGAACCGCGCCTTCAGCGAAGCCGGCTGGCCGGATCAGCCGGACGGCGCCGACCGCGTGGGAACGGCGTACGTGCACCACCTCTACGAGATCATCGACCGGCTGCGCGCCGACCACCCCGGCCTGCGGATCGAGACGTGCAGCGGTGGCGGCGGCCGGGTGGACCTGGGCATCCTGTCCCGCACCGACCAGGCCTGGACCTCCGACAACACCGACGCGGCCGACCGGATGCACATCCAGCACGGCTACGGCCAGATCTACCCGGCCCGGACCATGGCCGCCTGGGTGACCGATGTGCCCAACCAGCTCACCGGCCGCACCGTGCCGCTGCGTTTCCGCTTCCATGTCGCGATGGCCGGAGTACTGGGCATCGGAGGCAACCTCACCCGCTGGTCGGACGACGAACTGACCGAAGGCGCGGCCCTGTTGGCGCAGTACAAGCGGGTACGTCATCTGGTGCAGCACGGCACCCTGCACCGGCCGCGCGGTCCCGTCGACGAAGGCCCGGCCGCCGTGCAGTACACCGCGGCCGACCGGAGCGAGGCGCTGCTGCTGGTCTGGCGGCGCACTCCGCGGCACGGCGGTCCGCGGCTGCCGCTACGGCTGGCCGGCCTCGACCCCACCGCCCGCTACCGCGACGCCGACAGTGGCTCCGTGCACTCCGCGGCGGTACTGACCGGGTACGGCCTGCTCCCCGACCTGCCGCACGGCGACTGGGCGAGCACGGCGGTGCACCTGGTCCGGGTCCCCTGAGCCGCGAGTGGCCCGGGGCTCACCGGCGTCCGCTCCGCAGTGCTCGGGCGTTCCGCCATGGCCGGGCCTTCCGCAACGGCCAGGCGTTCCGCAGCGGTCAGGCGTTCCGTTCGCCGTTGCGGCCGCTGCCGCCGTCGGCACCGTCCTTCTCGACCCAGTAGTCGCCGTACGCGAGGTTGCGGGACGGGGTGTGCTTCCCGGTGGGCGGGGCCGTCCGGTCGCCGTCCTCGCGGGGCCGGGTGGGGGCGCCGGGCAGCCACTCGTCGCCGACCTCGCCGAGCGGGTGGCCCATGGGCAGGCTGGAGGGGGCCTCTACGGCTCCTTGGCGACGGCTGCGCTCCGACATGACCATCCGCTCCTCACAGCAGGGGCTACCGAGCCGATCATGACCCGGATGCCGCGGTCGCGCCACACCGGCAGGCCAATCGAGGGACGCGGACCACCCGGGCGGCGGACACCGGTGGGCGGACAGCAGCGGGCGGACAGCAGCGGGCGGACATACTGATGGGCCCGGAGGGAGCCCGGGCCCACAGCTGGACCAAGTGTACGGAAGCGCGTCGCTGCTATCAGGGATACGGCGGCCTAGCCCGGGACCAGATCGGCCCACACCCGCTTGCCTCCGGCCCGCGGGACCACACCCCAGCCGCCGGACAGCCGTTGCACCAGGTTCAGACCGTGCCCGCCGGGCAGGTCCGGCCGCGCCGGTCGCACCACGGGCAGGACCGTGGAGGAGTCGTCCACGGCGATCCGCAGCCGCCGCTCGTCCCACATCAGCCGCAGGCCCACGGCGCCGGAGGCGTGCCGCACCGCGTTCGTCACCAGCTCCGACACCAACAGGGCGACCACGTTGTAGTCCGGCCGCCAGTGCGCGGGCCAGCTGAACCCCTCCAGCTGTGCACAGGCCCAGGCCCGCGCCTCCGCGACGCCGCCCTTCGCGACGGAGACCTTCAAGAACCGCTCAACCATCATCGAGAATCACCCTCGTCAGCCTTCCTCCTGGGACCGGCGACCCCACCACCCAGCGCCTCCCGGCCATTTCACGCCTGCCCTGCGCCTGCCCACCCCGGCGCGATCCACCGCCTCCGCACTCCCCCCGCTTGCCCCGGACGCTCCTGTTCCGCTTCGGAACCGGTGGGACGGGAACAGGCGATCGAGCCCGGTGGGGCCGAATACCGCCCCTAAGGTGTGCCCATGACTGCAGCGATCGCGGCCGAAGGGCTGCGCAAGCGGTACGGGGACGTCCAGGCCGTCGACGGCGTCGACCTGGAGGTGAAGTCCGGGGAGTTCTTCGGGGTGCTCGGGCCCAACGGGGCCGGGAAGACCACGACCCTCGAGATCCTGGAGGGGCTGCGCAAGCCGGACGAGGGCAGTGCGCGGGTACTGGGACTGAGCCCCTGGCCGCGCAACTCCGCGCTGCTGCCGCGGATCGGGGTGCAGCTGCAGGCGTCCGCGTTCTTCGAACGGCTGACCGCGCGCGAGCAGATCGTCACGTTCGGCTCGCTGTACGGCGTCGGAGCGGCGCGGGCGGACGCGATGCTGGCCCGGGTCGGACTCGCCGACTCGGCGGGCACCGCGGCCGAGAAGCTGTCCGGCGGCCAGGGGCAGCGCCTGGCCATCGCCTGCGCCCTGGTCCACGACCCGGAGCTGCTGTTCCTCGACGAGCCGACCACGGGTCTCGACCCGCAGGCCCGCCGCAATCTGTGGGATCTGCTGCGGGAGATCAACGCCGAGGGCCGGACCGTCGTGCTGACCACCCACTACCTGGACGAGGCCGAGATCCTGTGCGACCGGGTCGCGGTGATGGACCACGGCCGGATCCTGAAGACCGATCCGCCGGCCACCCTGGTCAGGGAGCTGGACGCACCGACCCGGCTGACCGTGGAGTCCGGCCGGCTCACCGCCGACCGGGCGCGTGAGCTGCTGGCCGGGTCCGGAACGCGGGCCGACGTCGCCGACGACGGCGTCACCCTGACGATCGCCACCCGCACCCCGGCCCCGGTGCTCGCCCTGCTCGCGGAGCAGGACGCGCTACGCGGCCTGGAGGTGCGCGGGGCCACCTTGGAGGATGTGTTCCTGCAGCTCACCGGACGGGAGTACCGCGCATGACCGCCTTCCGCTCCCTCGCCAGAGCCCAACTGCTGGGCTGGAGCCGCGACCGCGCCGCGGTGTTCTTCACGGTTCTGTTCCCGCTGCTGTTCCTGCTGCTGTTCGGCTCGTTGTTCAAGGGCGCCTCGGCACCCCACATCACGCTGCTGCAGAACGGCCCGGTCGTCCTCTTCGACTCCATGACGCCGGACCAACGCGCGCAGCTGAACGAGGAGGTGACACTGGTCCGGGACGACGACCAGGCGGACGCCCTCGAGAAGGTCAGGAACGGCGACGACGACGGACTGGTCAGCCAGGGCCCCGACGGCCGGCTGGTGCTCCGCTACTCCGTCGCCGACGCCACCCGCGCCGCGACCGTGCAGGGTGTCGTCAACGGCATCGTCCAGCAGGCCAACCAGGACGCGAGCCACGCTCCGCCCACGTACGTCCTGCAGGCGTCCCAGGTCGAGGATCTGTCGACCAAGCCGATCCAGTACCTCACCCCGGGCCTGCTGGGCTGGGCCATCGCCACCTCCGGCACGTTCACGGCCGCGCTGACCCTGGTGGTGTGGCGCAAGAAGTTCATCCTGCGCCGGCTGCGGCTGGCTCCGGTGCGGCTGCCCGCCGTGGTCGCCGCCCCGGTCGCGGTGACGCTCCTGGTGGCGCTGTTGCAGATGGCCGTGTTCCTCGGGGTGGCGACGTTGCCGTACTACGGGCTGAAACTCACCGGACAGTGGTGGATCGCGCTGCCGCTGGTGCTGTCCGGGTCGCTGGCGTTCATGTCGATCGGCCTGCTCGTCGGATCCTGGGCGAAGACCGAGCAGACGGCCACGGCGGCCGCACAGTTGATCGTGCTGCCGATGGCGTTCCTGTCCGGATCTTTCTTCCCGCTGGACAGCGCTCCCGGCTGGCTCAAGACGATCTCGACGGTGCTGCCGCTGCACCATCTGTCCACGGCCATGCAGAACGTGCTGACCAGGGGCGGCGGCTGGGGCGACGCGCTGCCGACGATCGGCGGGCTGCTGCTCTTCACCGCGGTGCTCACCCTGCTGGCGGTGCGGCTGTTCCGCTGGGACGACGCGTGAGCGGCGCCGAGGTGAGCGCGCCCGGCCTGTTGCTTCGGGACACGAGGGTCAGCGGATGATGCCCGCGGCGGTGGCGGCGGTGATCCAGGAACCGAACTCCTGCGTGAGCCGCTGATAGAGCTCGGCATCGGACAGGGCGCGCGGATCGTCTCCCGCGGGGAAGAACCCCGCGTTGTCGACCACGCGCTTGGCCGGTACCGGCAGGTCGTCGAGCTTGCGGAGGAAGTCGAACTGACGGTCGTCGGGGTTCCCGAAGGCCACGAACTGCCAGAAGATCGGCAACCGGGCGGCGGTGCACAGGACATGCTCGGCGGCGGTCCTGGAACTGGGGCTGCGCCGGGTAGGCCCCTGCCCTCTCAGGCAGAGGCCCCCCTCAGAACCGGACGTGCGAGTTGTCCCCGCATCCGGCTCAAGCAGACCAAATGGCTACGCCTTTGGAATCCCTCTAGGTCCCATGCGGAAATCACCTGCGTGGTGCTGCCTGTGACAGTCCGTATGAATGAGCATGAGGTTGGACGTTTGGTCGCTACCGCCCATAGAGCGGTAGGTCAGGTGGTGCCTGTTGACCGTCCGTGCGTTCGCGTCGAACCATTCAGCCCACTCTCGCGCTGAATCAGGCTCGTACGGTGCACAAGCAATCAGATCTACCCCACAGAGTGGGCACAGACCCTTCTGTTTGGCCGCCAGCGAGACGTTGACTTTGCCTTCTCTCGGTGGATACGACCGCCTCCGGGTCCGTGTGGCCCAGTACTCTTGCAACGATGGATCATCGGGAGACGAGTCCCCCTTGACCATCGTGTGTCGTTGAATACTAGTCCAGGAGAACTTTTCCAGGAACTGCCCAGTCTTCTTTTCTCCGAAGACCCAGTTGTCCATTCGGGTGGGGTGGAAGCGCCCGAAGTACTTGGCCTTTACCCAGGCCGAGCCCTTCTGCGGATGCTGCCTCTTGCCCCACCGGTACATCCGCTGATAGACGAAGCTATCCAGTGTTCCGAACACCTTCGATGCAGCGTGTGGCCGGTGGTACATTGCCCAGCCCTTGATCAAGGCATTCATCCGACGGATGAGCGTTTCGATCTGCAGCCCGCTATATGGCGATGTGAGCTCGCGAATCTTTTCCTTGACCGATTCGATTGATTTTCGGCTTGGTTTGATGAGGATGCTAGAGCCGACCTTCTGAACTGTGCACCCCAAGAAATCGAATCCTTCATCCACGTGGACGACTTTCGTCTTGTCCTCGTTGATACTCAACCCTCTGGGCTCCAGCCATCCGGCCAATCGCTCCTTGGCCTCTCGCGCTTCCTTTTCGGTGGCACAGATAACCACAAAATCGTCAGCGTACCTTACCAGGATCGGGGACTTCGTTTTCACCCTCCTCCATTCGGGGAGGTCTGTCGGGTCCCCTGCAATCTCCCTCATGCCGTGCAGTGCGACGTTCAGGAGCAATGGGCTGATCACTCCACCTTGGGGAGTTCCCTCGCCCGTTGGGGCGAAGTTCCCATTTTCCATCACGCCCGCCTTGAGCCAGCGATAGATTTCCCGGCGTGCCGGGAAGTCGCCAATGGCTTCCATGAGGCCATGATGGTTGATGCGATCGAATGCACTGGTCAAGTCCGCATCGAGAATCCACGACCGGCCGTACTTGCCGTTTCTCCCACACAAGAACTTGTGAATTACCACCAGTGCATCGTGGCAGCCTCGCCCCGGACGGAACCCAAAGCTGCGTCCATCGAAGCGGGCTTCCCATTCAGGCTCCAGGGCATTCTTCACCCTGGCCTGTTCCACTCGGTCCCGGATTGTTGGAATACCGAGCGGGCGCATCTTCCCATTGGCCTTAGGAATATACACGCGTCGCGTAGGGCTGGATGATGCCAGCGGGGTCTTTGTCAGTGTCCTGGCCAGTCGTCCCCGCCGTTCATCCGACGTGGCAGTGAATCCATCCACTCCAGCCGTGCGGCGTCCCATGCTCCGCTGCGTCACTCGCCTGATGCTTACGAGCACGTTGGCGCGAGATCGCAGCATGAGCTTTTGAAGGTTTCGGACCTGAGTGAGGTCCTTTTCCTGCGTTGCCCTGAAAATCCGCTGCCTCAGTCGCTTTACGTCCGCTTCAGCCTTGGCCCAGTCAATACCATGCCAGAATTCCGCGTCGCCCATGGCTTCGTTCGCTCCGGCGGTGCGCTCTTCCACTGTTGCGTCAGTCACGTCCCCTCCATCGCGTCTAAGTCGGCACATGGTTCAATAGATTTTGCGTTGGTAGATTCAGAGGTCCACCAGACCCGCGTGGGCATCCTTTCGGATCCGGACATAGGCCCGGTATCCACCAGGTTGTACGTGGGGGCCGAGGCGGCCCTGTTCCGCGCTTTCCCTTGAGCTTTCGCCCTGGTGGCATTCGCTTTTCGAGTCTTCCTTCGCCCGCAAGGGGATTGGTCCTCAGTTGCCCTTGGCTTACCAGGACGCATCCGCCCTGGACCCTTGCGGGGTTGTCCTGTTCCGCACCAATCAGAAACAGCCCGGTTTGGGTGCCTCCTGTATCCCGGGGTAGTGGTGATCTCACCAAGAACCTGACGGCGTTCCTGGCCACTTGGGGCTTCGCATCCCCTAACCCTTCCGGCCGCGAACTGCACCATAGGCCGGTTTTCCATGTCGAGACCTCAACGGAGATTCACTTTCGTTCACCCATCCTGGCCTTCCCCTTACCCTGTTTTCCCTCATGGCCCGAGGGACTCTTGGGGTCTTCTTATCGGGAGGCTTCACACAGGTCCGTTACCGGTCCTGCATGCTCCCTAGGGGACCCACCATTTCCTTCTTTCTCTTGATCACTTGGCGGGAGCCACCCCCGGTCCTCTTCGGCGGTGGCTGCTGATCTAGTGCGACTTTCAGGCCGCAACGTCGGTCTGGAAGATGACGAAGGCCGGATCGGTGGCGCCCGAGTCGGCGTAATGGTCGATGACCGCCTGCATGGCCAGGTGGTAGTTGGTGCGGCCCATGCGGCCGAAGCCCGCGTGCAGGGCGCCGATCCGGCCCTCGTAGTCGGTCAGGCCGAGGTCCGCGACACCGTCGACCTCCGTCGAGAAGAAGACCACCGGCACGACACCGTCGTCGTCGAGGTTCGCGGCCAGGCCGAGCGCCTGCTCGGCGAGATGCTGGACGGTGCCGTTCTTGTAGTAACGGCGCATGCTCCCCGAGCGGTCCAGGACCAGATAGACCGCGGCGCGCTGACCGGCCATCCCGGCCTTCTCCAGCGAGACCCGGGCCGACTTGTACAGATCGACGAGCCGGGGCGCACTGGCCCGCACCTTCACGAGATCGATCGCCGGGCTGGGGGCGGCGGGACGCTTGACGTAGTCGATGGCCATGAGATTCCCCCGTGCGAGCTGCGAAAGCGACCTTGGGAGAACGGTACGTCCAACCCGCCGGGCCCCGGACCCTGTTGGGAGCGTGCGCGGCCCGGCGCCTCAACGGGTCGGAGGTTCAACGCGAGCTCCTGTACGGAGTGCCGCGGCAGATGGCTCCTTCGTGTGACGAACGTCAGCAGAGCTCCTCGGAACGTTCACCCAGAGTGACGTCTCCTATCACCTGAACAGGTGAATCAACCCCGCAAAGGGTGTTCCGACCAATCCGGGCAAACAGACTGCAACGAACACCTATTGGTGATCGAAGCGGCGATCGGCCCCTTGTGCGTGGACGCAGCGCACGGCGGGCGCTGGGCGTTCGCTCTTCGTCGCCGGGCTGTCCGCCGACTCCTCCCGGGTCACGTCATACAGGCGGAACGGTCCGGACGCCGTTCCCGCCCGCCGCGGCCGGGGACGGCGTCACACCGCCCTCCCTGAATTCTGGAGCCCTTCATGTCCACCGACACCGCACCTCCCCAGGACCGTGGGGCGGACCGGCTCGGCGCCACCGCCACCCTCCCCGGACAGGCCCAGGCGGCCCACGGAGTCCTGGGAGACCAGGGGACGACCCCACCCGTCCGGGTGGAGGAGCGGGATCTGACCTTCGACGGCTTCCGCTTCACCTGCCGCATCGTGCGCCAGGGCACCCCCCGCACCGAGCCGGTCCTGGTTCTCGGCGGATCGTCCCAGGACCGCAACTCCTGGGTGCGCCACGAGAAGTGGCTGGCCCCGCTGGGCCAGGTGATCACCGTCGACCTCCCCGGCTACGGCACCGCCGATTTCCTGCCCGCCAAGTACGGGGTCGACTTCCTGGCGGCGGCCGTCCGCCACCTCGTCGAGGAGCTCGGCCTGCCCCGCATCAACCTCGTCGCCGCCTGCTACGGCGGGGCCATCGGTCTGCGTTTCGCCCAGCACTACCCCGCACTCGTCAAGCGCCTCCTGCTGGTCGGCATGACCACCCGTATCCCCGCCGGCTACGCCGAGGCGATGGAGCGCTGGTCCGTCATGATCGAACGCGGTGAGACGGAGCCGATCGCGCGCGAACTCGCGGACCGCTTCATGTCCCCTCCTGGCACCGGCCATGTCCGCAAGCACGCCGCCGTCTCCCGGCTGGTCTACCAGCAGATCGTCGGCCAGAGCCCCGAGGAGCTGCGCAAGTCCGCCGAGCACAACACCCGGTTGATGCGCCACGAGTGGTACCGCCCCGAACCGTCGCCCGCCATCCCCAGCCTGGTGGTCACCGGTGAGTACGACACGCTGACCACGCCCGAGATGGGCCGCGAGGTGGCCGCCCAGCTGCCCGCGGCGTGGTTCACCACCATCAAGGAGACCGATCACCTGGCGCCCGTCGAGCGCATCGCGGACTTCGCCGACCTCGTCACCCGGTTCTGCACCGACCTGTCGCTCTCCGATCTGCCGTACGGGAACACCACCGAGCGGCTCGGGACGACCCTCGCCCCACGCTGAACCACGGGTCGTCCCGCACGACGAGGAGCCCGGCCCCCCGTGCGGGCCGGGCTCTCCGCGGGGTTCTTCGCCGGTCGCCGGTCGCCGATGGCCGGTCACGTCACCGGCCCTGTCGGCTCTCGGACTCAGCCGGCGATGCCGATCGCCCGGCCGACCGTCTCGGGGCGCTCGAGGACGTCGAGCATGCAATGGGCGACGTCGGCGCGCGATACCGACCAACCGCCTCGTACGTTCTGTTCGTACGCGGTGCGGTAGGTCCCGGTCAGGGCCTTGTCGGTCAGCTTCGGGGGCCGGACCACGGTCCAGTCCAGGGTGCTCCCGCGCAGGATGTCCTCCATCCGCGCGAGGTCGGCGTAGTGGTCCCGCAGTGCGGCCTTCACCAGCGGGCCGAACACATGACGCATGAGGAATCCGTCGCCGGGATCGTGCTTCGGCGGGTTCGGAACGCCGGGCGAGGCCACTGTGCCGATCGGGGCCGCGCTGACGACGACGATGCGCCGGACATCCGTCGCCCGCATCGCCTGCACCATGGCCCGCGTCCCCTGCCAGGCCACGCCCGCCTCGGACTTCGAGCGGGCACCGAGACCGGACAGAACGGCGTCCGCGCCGGAGATCGCGGACTGGAGTGTCTCCGGATCGGCGGAGGCCAGGTCGGCGGTGACGATGCGTATCGGTCCGGATACCTTGGCCGGGTTCCGCACGACCGCGGTGACGTCATGGCCCGCCCCGACGGCCTGGTCGAGGATCTGCCGGCCGATCCCGCCGGTCGCGGCGAAGATGGTGAGTTTCACTGGGTGCTCCCTGTGTCGTGGTCACCATCTGAGAGCGGCCCGGCCACTCGCGATGTGACATCCACGCCAGGGATGTGGCCCACGTCTCGTCCGCGGCCCGGGACGGCCTGCGGGAGAGAGCGGGGTTCCGGGAAGAGACCGGGCCGGCGGGGCGCCGGTCTCTTCCCGCACCCGGGGTGTCAGCCGCGGACGATGTTCTCCGCCTGCGGTCCCTTCTGGCCCTGCGTGACATCGAAGGTCACATGCTCGCCCTCCGCGAGCTCGCGATAGCCGGTGCCCGAGATGTTGGAGTAGTGGGCGAAGACGTCGGCGCCGCCGCCGTCCTGGGCGATGAACCCGAAGCCCTTTTCCGAGTTGAACCACTTCACCGTGCCGCTGGCCATCGTTTTTGCATCCTTCGTCCGTGACAGTGCCGCCCGCAACGGGCGCCGCGGACACCCCGGATCAGGATGTCCGCCACCGTTCTACCCCACCTGCGGCCCGCTTATACGACCGCCTCGGTGCGTGATCACGCCGCAGCCGGCGACCCTCGTCCGACGCGGCGGACCGGTACGGTGACCGAGCGTTTCGTACCTCACCGGAAGGCGTCGGCGTGAGCGCGGGCCCAGTCCTCGAAGGTCCGGGGCGGACGCCCGGTGAGGTCCTCGACCGTGGGGAGAACCGGGGTGTCGTCGAACTCGCCGTCGACGAAGAAGCGGAAGAACGCGTCGACATAGCGCTCCGGAACCCCGTTGCCGAGCATCTCGGCCCGTGCCTCGTCATCGGGCTGCCCCTCGAAGCGCAGCGGCCGGCCCAGCACCTTGGCGAGGATCTCGGCGCGCTCGACGGGGCGCTGCGCGGCGGGGCCGCTGAGGGGGTGACTGTGGCCGTGGTGCTCGTCACGGCCCAGCACGGCCGCGGCGACCGCGGCGATGTCGTGGGGGTCGATCGCGGCGATCGGCACCCCGGCGAACGGCGCGCGCACGATGTCGCCCGCACGGAGCTGGCCCTGCCACTCGAAGGTGTTGGACATGAATCCGCTCGGCCGCAACAGCGTCCAGCCCAGGCCGGATTCGCGCACCGCCACTTCGGAGCCCTGGTGCATCGCGACGACGGCGTTCTCCGGGTTGCCGCCCACGACGGAACGTGAGGACAGCAGCACGACATGCCGCACGCCGGCGGCTCGCGCGCCGGCCAGCACACCGGGCATGTCCGCGAACCCGCCCAGCAGGAACATCGCGTCGACCCCGTTCAGAGCCTCCGTCAGACTCTCCGGCCGGTTGAGGTCTCCCGCGGCCACCTCCGCGCCCGGCGGCGCCTCGAACGCCGACGGGTCGCGCACCAGGGCGCGCACCGCACGCCCCTGCGCGGCGAGTTGGGAGACGAGCTCCCCACCGACGTGGCCGGAGGCCCCGGTGACCAGGATCTTCATGAGGAGCGGCCTTTCCTTGACGGCGATCAGGCAGCCAGTCTCACAGCGGGTGCGGCAGACGGTGAATGGGGGTGCGGGCGAGGCGCTACGAGGATCGCCGGCGCAGCCGCGGGATCCGGTCGAAGACGGTGGCGATCCGAGCGGCCTGGTCGAAGAGCGCCGCCGGACGCGACCGGTCGCCGTCGAGGTGGGTGAGGGTCTCCATGCCGAGGTAGAACGCCACGGCCGCGCTGGCCACCACGGGCACCCGCACCACGGAGGCGAGGGGCTTGCCGCGCAGCAGCGTCGTCAGCAGCTCCTCCGCCAGTTCCTCCCAGCGCCGGGTCTCCAGCGACAGTTGGGCGGCGAGCCGCGACCCCGGTCGCGCTCCGGCGTAGATCTCCTGGACTGCGGCGATGTGCCCGACCGCGGTGTCCTCGTCGTAGAGCATCCGGAGCACCTCGACCGCGCGCCCGGCGCGGTCCACGTCCGACAACTCGGCCCGGTACCGCTTGGCGCGCGCCTCGCAGGTGTGCGCGAGCGTCGCGACCAACAGGTCGTCCAGATCGGTGAAGTGGTAGTAGATGACGCCGGGCGCGAAGCCGCCCGCCTGCGCTATCGCCCGCGCGGTGGTGCCGCCGAAGCCGTGCGCCACGAGGCAGGACAGGGCGGCGTCGAGTACCCGGCCACGGGTGTCAGACAACACGCACCGCCCGGACGCCGTTGGCGGCGAGGTACGTCTCGAGCCGGCGCGCCAGTTCCGGCAGATGGTGGCTCGGCACCTGCGGGTACAGATGGTGTTCGAGGTGGTAGGTCAGCTCCAGGAACATCGCGGGGATGATCCGGCCCCGCAGCGTACGGGTCTGGGTCAGCGGCGTGTCACCGTAGTCGTGGTGCGGCAGATACACCGTCAGCAGTGGGTACACCCAGCTTCCGACGATCATCATCACCGCGTAGGCCAGCACTCCGGGCGTGTACGGCCAGAGCACCACGCCGCCGCCGAGCACCGTGACGGGCACGGCCGCCTCCGCGAGGAGCCAACCGCGGTCCCGGCCGCGCCGGTAGGACCAGAACCACAGGCGGACGAGGAACACCGGTCCGTGCAGCAGCGCACCGAGGAGCGACAGGTCGGCGGGGTGTCCCTCCGGGTCGTCGGGGTGCGGGAAGAGCCGGTGGTGCTGGGTGTGCGTGGCGCGGTACGCGTGCCCACTCTCCAGCAGCACCAGCCCGGTCGCGAACAGCGCCCAGTCGGTGGCCCGCGCCGACAGGCCGATCGTCCGGTGCACGACGTCGTGCGTGACGGTGACGACCGAGACGAAGACGCCGAAGACGATCACCGGTGTGAGCCACCACCAGCGCAGCCACGCCACGACCGCGAAGAGCGACACCCCCGCGAACGGACGGCACAGCGCGATCAGCCGCCGCCGGCGCGAGGTGACCAGCAGGTCCGCACCGAGCTCGGCCAGGCTGGGCTGGTGGACGGCGTCGGGCCGGTCCACCGGGTCGGACTGCTTCACCGGGTCGATCCCTTCTCACGCAGCATGCCCTCGGCGACGATGCGGCTGCCCAGCACGCAGGCGACGGTGCCCAGTCCTGGCCAGGTCGAGTCCCCGACGAGCCAGAGGCCGGGTCCGCCGAGATCGTGCGGGACGGCGTGCTGATTGGTGTTGCGCAGGTGCTGGCGCGGACCGCCGACCGCGCCGGCGGGACGGAACCCGAAGCGCTCGTAGCTGCGGGGCGTGCCGGTCTGGGCGATCACGGCCCGCTCCCCCAACCGCGGGTAGGCCCGCCGCGCACAGGTGACGAGGCGCTCGCCGATCTCCTTCTTGCGCTGCTCGTACGCGGTCGCGTCGAGCCCGGCCCAGTCGGCCAGATCGGTGTGCGTGGAGATCATCACCGCCCGGTGCCCCGGCGGGGCGCTGAGCGGGTCCCCCGGCTCGGAGACGGAGACGAACATGTTGTTCCCGTCGCCCAGCGGCCGGTCGTACGACTGCAGCAGTTGATGGTGGGTCAGCTCCTGGCCGGACACCTCGGAGTCGGGCACCCCGAGGAACACCACGCACGCGCCGCCCGACGCGTCCGCGTCGCGCTCCAGGAACGGCCGCAGCCTGCGGGCGACCGGCAGTGTGGCGCAGATCCTGGCGGTGGTGACGGCGGGTATCGCGCAGACCACGCGCCGGGCCAGGAGAACGCCCTGCCGGGTCGTCACCCGATAGCTCCCCGCCGCGCCGTCGACGCGCGACACCTCGCACCCCGTGCGGAGCCGGCCGCCGAGTCCCCGGTAGTGCGCCACCAGGACCCGCCAGAAACCGTGCATACCGCCGGTGTGCCGGCTGAGTCCCGCGCCCCGGATCGTCACACCGAGCGCCGCGTTGATCAGCGGCGCGTCGTCGACACCGGTGTGCACGGTGTCCTCGACGAGCATGCCGAGCAGCCCGACCAGCGCCGCGTCGTCCCGCAGGCCGTGGGCGCGCAGCGCGTCCCCGAGGGTCCGGTTCACATGGCGGGCGAGCGGAATCCCGGCGATGCCGATCGCCCGCAGGTCCCGCAGCGCGTCGGCGGGACCGCGGACCGGCAGCCGCACACCCGACCGGCTGGCCCGCCAGAAGGTCCCCGCCAACCGGTCGAGCAGGTCCCAGAAGCGCCGGTGCCGGTCGGTGTCACCGAGCATCCGCAGCCGCTCGGCATGCCAGGCGGCCGGATCGCGGTGCAGTACGACCTCGCGGTCGGGCAGGAAGGCCCGGTAGCCCGGCAGTTCGTGTGCGTCCAGCGGTGCGATACCGACGCTCTCCAGCAGCTCGGAGCCGACCCCGCCGGGCGCGAAGTCGACCAGCGTCGTCGCCCCCACGTCGAACGAGAAGCCCCGCTTGCGGTAGTAGCCGGCACACCCGCCGGCATGACCGTGCGCCTCCAGCACCACCGTGGACACTCCGGCGGCCTGCAGCCGCAGCGCCGTAGCCATTCCCGCCATACCGCCGCCGATCACCGCGACGTCGGCCGGCCCGAGTTCGTTCTGAACGTTCGTTCTGAACATGCGTTCAGAATGATGGGCAGCACGGTGCGGGTCAATACCCGGGCCCGGAGAACTCCGTCCGGATCAGGGCGATATGGAGACGTGGGCGCCAGGGCGGGGACGGGTGCGCGGCACACGGCCGGTGAATGTCCGCGGGTCCGCCCGGCGGGGTCCCGCGAAAGGCGCGGGCGGGAGATAGGTACACTGGCCACGTATCCGGTGAGCGAGGTCAGAGCGAGTGGTCAGTGCCTCAACCCGCCCTCTGGGAACGGTTGATGGCATTGCGCCGGCGCCTCCTGCGCACACCTCCTGATCCCGACAGGAGACCACGTGGCGTCCCTTCCCTCGAAGCAGTCCTCCGAGCGTCCCGACAGCTCCGAGCCCCGCTTCTCCGACACCTTCGCGCGCCGCCCCACGGTGCCCCGGCGCGGGCTGCTGCCCGGCCGGCGGGTCTGGGCGACCACCGTCGCCGTGGCTGCGGTGGTCGGTATCGCCGCCCTGACGGTGCCGCTGATCAGCCATATCGACCTCACGATGGAGACGGCGGCAGCCGACCGTCCGGTGGTCGCCGCGCCGTCCAGGGGGACCCCGACCACCCCCGCCGCGACCCCGCGGCAGACGTCCTCCGGGACGCAGCCCCCGTCACAGGCAACGGCCCAGCCGCCCGCCGCCCCGAACGGGCCCCGTTCGGTCGCGGCCCCGCCGATCGCCGCTGGGGGGCAGCCGCAGAGCAGGCCGCGGCCGGCTCCGCCGGCTTCGGTGCCGTCCAAGGCGCCCGCGCCGAAGCCCAAGCCCTCCATCGCTCCCGGCTCGGCCGTGGTCGGCACGGGTTCGGGTCGCTGCATCACCGTCCCCGGTGGCACGGGGACCGACGGCCTCGCTCTGCAGATCGGCACCTGCAACGGGGCCAACAGCCAGCGCTGGGACTTCCAGTCCGACGGCACGGTACGGTCGATGGGCTACTGCATGGACGTGGCTTGGGGATCCCATGACGACGGGGCCCTCATCCAGCTGGCCCGGTGCAGCGGCAACCCGGCCCAGCGCTTCATCATGAGCGGCGCAGGCGACCTGGTGAACCCGCAGGCCAACAAGTGCGTCGACGTGGCGAACAACGCCACCGCGAGCGGCTCCAAGGTCCAGTTGTGGACCTGCAAGGGCACGCCCAACCAGAAGTGGCGGCTGCGCTGACCCGACAGGGACAGCCGCCCGGGCGCTACGTCGCGGGCTGGGTGTCGAGTTCCGGCAGGTCGAGCTCGGACAGCGTCACCAGATCGTCCTCGGTCGGCTCGTCGATCTCCGCGACCCGGTAGGCCTGCCGCTCCGTCATCGCCTGGAACGCCTGGCGGGCGGAGCGGCCGTTGCCGAACCGGCCGTCCCTGGGCACATGGGCGAAGTAGGTGTCGAGCATCGCCCGGGCCGCGTCCGTCAGGTCGTACTGGTGCGAGGCGGCGTGCTGTTCGACGATCCGCACCAGTTCGGCGGTGTCGTAGTCCTCGAACAGCAGCGTCCGGTTGAACCGCGACGCCAGCCCGGGGTTGGAGTCGATGAAGTGCTCCATCTCGGCGGGGTAACCCGCCACGATCACCACCACCGAATCCCGGTGGTCCTCCATCAGCTTGACCAGGGTCGCGATGGCTTCCTGGGCGAAGTCGTTGCCCGCGCTGCCGCCGACCGGCGCCAGTGAGTACGCCTCGTCGATGAACAGCACACCGCCCATGGCCTCCTGGAACACCCGCTGGGTCTTCGGCCCGGTGTGGCCGACGTACTCGCCGACCAGCGCCGAGCGGTCGGCCTCGACGAGGTGGCCGCGCTCCAGCAACCCGACCGCGGCCAGGATCCGGCCGTACAGCCGGGCCACGGTGGTCTTGCCGGTCCCCGGGTTCCCCGCGAAGACCAGGTGCCGGCTCAGCGGGGGCGCCGCGAGTCCCGCCGCACTGCGGCGCTGCACCATCCGCATCAGCTTGACGAGCGACGCCACATCCTGTTTGACGCGGGCCAGTCCGATGAGTTCGTCGAGTTCGCCCAGCAGACTGTCCAGGCTCTCCTCGGGCTCCCCGGCCGGCTCGCTCTCCCCGGAGCCCTTCACCTCAGGTGCTCCCGACGGGCCGGACGCCACCGCGACCGGAAGCGAAGCGGCGGGCCACAGGGGGGATGTCACCCGGACCGAGACACAGTCCTCCACCACGGGATCGGCCCCGGGGTCGGCGCTCAGGTCCTCGTCCGCGTCATGGACCCGGATCCGCCGCAGCACGGGAGTCGCCCCGGCGCCTAGGTGCACGGCGGGAAAACCGGGTCCGGTGATGTCGCAGTCCTCGAACAGTCCCGCTCCCCCGGCCTCGACGATGAGGCCGTTCTTGCCGGGCCGGACGATGCGGACCCCGCTCAGCCGCGGCTCGGCGTCCCCGGCCACCACCACTCCTGAGCCGGCCGCCTCCCGGACCTCCAGATCCGTCACCCGTGGCCGCGCGCCCGCCTCGACGACGAGCCCGGCGGTGCCCGGCCGCAGCAGCCGCCCGCCCGTCAGCTCGATCTCGCCGGGCCCCAGCACGACGGCGGCCCGCTCCCCGTCGGTCACCTCGCAGTCGAGCAGCCGCACCGGACCCCGGGACGCGGACGTGATGCCGTTGCGGCAGCGCAGCACGCTCAGTCCCCGTACCTCCGCGCGTGACTCCCCGGCGATGTCGAGACCGGACATCCCGCACTGGGCGATCGACCCGTCCGTCATCTCCACGGTCGCGTCGCCGACCACGTGCACGCCGTGCTCCGGTGATCCGGACGCCCGCAGCCTGGTGAGGACGACGGTGGCCCGCCCTCCGATGTGGACCGGGCTGAAGCGGCACTCGCCGACCTCGCAGTCCTCCAGCCGTACCGTCGCGTCGTCCGCGGCGAGCAGGCCGTTGGCGGCCGAGTCCCGTACGGTGCTCTGCCCGGCGGTCAGCCGGGCGGCGCCGTGCACCCGGAGCGCGGCGGCGGCTGTGCGGACGATCCGCGTGTCGGCGAGCCACACCCGGGAGTCGTCCCCGGCGCTCACGCCCGAACCGCCGCTGTCGCGCAGCACGCACGCGGTGAGCAGCACATGGCCGGGGCCGGTGACGCTCACCGCGTCGGTGCCGGAGCCGGTCAGTTCGCAGCCGTGCAGGCGTACGCCGTCGTCGGCGCGGACCGTCCGGTCGTCGGCCCCGGCGGGGTCCACGGGGGCTGGCGAACTGCCCAGGACGCGGACCGCCTCGGCGCCGCAGTCCCGGATCCGGCAGTCCGTCAGGAGCGCGGAGCCCTGGTCCTCGACGAGCAGGCCGCTGCGGCCCGCGCGGTCGATCCGGCTGTCGCGCAGGAGGACCCTGGCGCTCTCGCGGATGCGCAGCGCGGAGCCCGACGCTCCTCGTACGGTGGTGCGTTCCAGTTCGAGGTGGGTGGAGCCGCCGGCCACCAGTCCGGTGCCGTCGGCGTCGGCCAGCACGCAGTCGGTCAGATGCACGGTGCCGGTGGTGCGCAGCAGGGCGCCGGTGAGGGTCGCTCCGGTGAGCGTCGTGTCGCACAGCCGGGCCGCCGCGTCGCCCAGGACTTCCAGCCGGCCGCGGGTGATGCCGCCGCCGGACCATGCGGTGCTGCCGCCGGCGAGTCGTACGGCGGGACGGTTCGCCGCGCCACCGCGGATCGTCAGCCCGCGCAGCACCACCCTGGCGCCGGCGGCCACTTCGAGGCCGGGCCGGTCCTCGTCGGGGGCGTTGACGGTCACCGGGCCGTGGCGGACGGGTGCGTCCTCACCATCGGCCGTCCAGGCCAGCAGCGAGACACTCCGTTCGACGCGCAGGGCCTCGGCGTAGTCGCCGGGGGCGATCCGGATCTCGTCGCCGTCCGCCGCGGCGTTCAGGGCCGCGGTGATCGTCGGGTGCGCCGTCGGCTGCCGTTCCGGATCGGCGACGTAGAGGATCGCCGGTCGGGCGGGGGGCGGGGTCACGGGGCGTCTCCGGAGGGCGGTGGCGGCCGGTGGCGGCCGGGGTTGAGGGTGAGATTGTGCATGGCGGCCTGCAGGTCGATGCCCAGTCTGCCCAGTTCGGCCTCGGCCCGGTTCAGGGCCGTGTTCGCCCGGCGCATCAGGTCCATCGCCTGGTTGTAGGCGTGCGAGGCGCCGGACGTGGCGCGGGAAGTGCCCGCGCCGGCGCTGCCGGTCCCCCGTTCCAGCGCCTGCAGTGCCCTTTGTGCCGAGCCGAGTTCACCGGTGGCCTCGGTGTACGCGCGCCATGCGGCAGCCTCGGCATCGACGCGCGTGACCTGGGGAGCGGCCGAGGTGGAGCCGCCGGGCTCCACGCCCCGTGTGGACGACGAAGCGGTGGCCGACGCCCGGCCCTTCCCCTTGACCTGAGTGCCCGGGTCCGTCGACGGCACGCTGTGGTCCGGGCGTCCTGGCGCGTGCGGGGGCCGGCCGCCGGGCGCGTCGGTGCGGGGTCGCTTGGTCGGACCGCGACCGTCGGCGCCCGGCGGCGGGCCGCCGCGCTCCACGGGCGGCAGCGGCGCATCCGAGCCGTCGGACAGCCGAGCGTGCCAGCCGCCGCCCCCGGGGCCGTCGTGCCAGGTGATGTCCAGGAGGTCGCGGGCGCGCTTGCCGCTGGTGGGCCCGTTGATCAGGTGGGCGACTCCGTCGCCGCCCGTCACCCGGATGTCCCGGCCCACCGCGTGCGCGTAGAAACTGAGTACATGCAGGCTGCCCTCGTCCATGGCGAAGTGCGCACCACCGACGGTCGCGCGCAGACCCTGCAGGGTGTCCGTCGGCGGGTGGATCCGTCCCTGGACGAGCCGGACGAAGAAGTCCTCGACACCGATGTTGTGGGCGTTCAGACCGTCGGTGAACAGCTTCAGCCGCTTCTGTGCGGTCGCCGCCGTCACCCCGCCGACGCTGTCGATCCGGTCGAAGGCACGTTGCAGCATCCGGGCCGGGTCCAGATCACCCGCCGTTCCGTCGGCGCGGTCGAGCGCCGCGAAGAGCGAGCCGGGTGAGAGGTCGATGGCTCGGGTCGGCAGGTGCTCCGCGGCGAAGTACCGCAGGTGGCGCAGGAAGTGGGTGGTGTCCGCGCTGAGCGCCAGGCTGTGCGACACCAGCCGCAGTTCGGCGGGGTCGATCCCGGCGAACACCGCCGCGCCCTCGCCGGGCAGCGGGGTGGAGACCGCGGTGCCCACCGGGTGCGTCACCGGAGTGCCCAGCCGTGGGTCGAGACCGTCGGACAGGGCCCCGGCCGTGGGACGCGGCGGGTCGCCGGCGCCGTGGCGCGACGGCCACAGAGGGTCGAACGGCCGGCCGTTGTTGAGGTCCGGCCGCAGTTTGGCGTACTGCTTCGCGATCCAGTCGTCGCGGTGCGGGGCCAGGGCGAGTCCGCTGCGGCCCGCCTGCGCGTTGCCGCCCGACGCGTCGGTGTTGAACAGCCGGTCCAGCGGCTTCTTGATGTGCGCGTGGTCCTGCGGAAGGGTGCCGTCCTTCCACAGGTCCTTCAGCAGCCGGGACACGTCGGTGGGGATCGCGGCGCCCTGGAAGTCGGTGAGGAACGCGGTTCCGCGTTCCGGCAGGACGTGGTTGGCCGCGTTCAGCTCGCGCAGGGTCAGCCGCGCGTCGAGCGCCTCGCCGGTGCGCCACAGGATCTGCCGTGCCTCGCGGGCGGCGGCCGCCGGGACGCCCGGCAGGTGGGCACCGCGGCCCAGCGCGTCGGCGAGCCCGTCGAGGACCGTCGGTGCCCGGTCGGCCTTGAGCGCCCCGACCAGCGGGTCGCCGTTGCGTACGGCGTTCGCCAGGTCGTGCAGCACGGCCTGGGCCTGGTGGAGTTCCAGTTGGTTCAGCGGCGGGCGGTCGGTCCGGAAGGCGTCGTCGATCCGGCTCAGGAGGTCCGGCAGCTGGATGTGGCTGACCCCGCCGAAGGCCGGCAGCGGCAGGTTCCGGTCCAGTTCCCACGCGTTGAGCAGGTTGAGCCGCTCGCTGAGGGTCTGGAACTCCGCGCCCCCGTTGCCGAACCGGACCGGCGGCGCGTCGGGGCGGTGCAGCATGACGGCGGCCGCGTCGACGAAGAGGTTGGGCTCCGGGGAGTAGGGCAGTTGCGGGTGCATGCCCGCCAGCCGGTCGCGGATCCGCATGTCGAGGCGGATCCGCGCGTCGAGCGTGGGCAGGAAGTCCTCGGTGACATCGCCCTTGACCTTGGGCACCCTGGGCTTCTTCACCGCCCCGTCGGTGGCCGCCTTCGCCGGCTTCGGAGCCTTCGCCGCATCGGCGGCGAGCCGTTCGTTGGTGACCTTGACCAGGTCCTCCGAGACGCCGGCCACCGCGGTGTCGGGCATCCGGTAGCCGCCCGACATCATCAGCGGCCGCAGCGGCGGGAACCCGGGCGAACCGTGAGCGCCCAGCGCCTCGTCGAAGTGCCGGAAGACGTGCTCACCGCTGGGCACCGTGTGCGGGTGGGCGTCGAAGTCCATGATCGAGAAGTAGGGGTGCTTACCCTCTTTGATCATCGTCTCCGCCAGATGGGTGCTGGCGGCGCTGGTCATGGTCGCGTTGCGGGCCGTGCCGTACGCGAATTTGGCGCTGGGTGCCATCGGGGTGGCGACCAGGGCGAGGGGGTGCGGGAACGAAGCCCCGCCGAGCGCGTTGTCGATGGCCCCGCGGATCGCGGCGAGTTCGCTGCGCGGGCCGTTGACGCCGATGACGACGGCGACCCGGCCGTCGAAGCCGGTCAGGTTGTGGGTGACGGAGTCCAGGAACGACTGCAGGCCGCGCAGCTCCCGGTAGTTGACGATCGCGTTCACCACGTACGCGATGGGCCGGGACTCCTCGACGCTTCCGTGCACCAGGGCCGCATAGCGGTCGGCGGTCAGCGGTTCGGCGGTGTGCCCGCCCAGATGCGCGAAGGCGTCGTTGACCACGGTGTGCTGATCGGCCGTGGCACCCGCCGGCGGGTGCCAGGTATGGGCGCCGCCGGTCGGGGCGGGCGTGTCGATCTGCATCGCGTCGTCGCCGTGCCGCGCGGGCGGGGACATGGTGACGTCGTGGCCGGCCGGGTGCGGCACGGTGTGCGGGGTGGAGCCGCCCGGGACTGTCCGGCCGGTGGTGTGCGGGCCGGTGGAGGGCACGTCGACGTCCATCGCGTCGTCGGCGGCGGTGTGCGAGGCGGTCGGTGACGGTGTGCTCAGGTCGGCTGCGCCGGGGCGCGGCGGACGGGGGCGGGTCGAGGGGGCGCCGCCGAGCAGGCCGCCGCGGTCGGTGAAGATCTTGCCGGTGACGGAGCGGATCTCCATGCGGGTGGCACGGGCGTCGATGCCGAGCGCGATCAGGGCGTCCTCGGCCTTGTCGACGGCCGCTCCGGTCCGCTCGACGTCGGCCAGCGCCGTCCGGTAGGCGGCGGTGGGGCCGGTGGAGGCGCCCTGGCCGGGCGGCGGGGTCACGTGGTCGAGCTGTTGCTCGGCCTTGCCCAGCTTGGTCGTGGACTGCTCGTACCTGGCCCAGGCGTTGAGCTTCGCGACGGCCTCGGAGCCGCTGGAGCCGCCGATGACGATCTGCCGCGCGGCGTGGATCCGCTGGTTCATCACCAACTCCGCTGCACGGCCACCGAACCGCCCGCCGGGCGGCAGCGGGGTGACCACGGCGGGCTGATCGACCGCTATGCCCTTGCCCTTGTCCACCCGCGGGGGAAGATGCGGCACCGGGACCTCGGCCACCGCCACGTGCAGGGTGCCGGGTAGGGGCACCTCGTCGGCCTTGACCGGGGTGCCGGGTCGGGCGACCAGGTCGAGCGCGCCCTTCGCGGAGCCGGAGTGGCCGGCGCCAGCGGCGTCCAGTCCCGGCTTGGCGGAGACGCCGGCCGGGGCACCGGAGTGGGCGCTGAGCCCGGTGGGAACCGGCGCACGGAGCTCGTCGTCACCACGCAGCAGGCTCATCGCCAGGTCGTGCGTGGACAGGGTGGGTTTCGGGAGCGGTCCAGGGGTGTTGAACGCGCGCGGCGCGGGGGCAGGGTGCACCGCCGCCCCATGCGTGACGGACGGCAACGGGCGGTCCGCCAGAGCGGTGGGCGTGGTCCGGACGCCCGGCTGCACCGGCACCGTGAGCGCGTGCTCGCCCTGGACGCCGTGCACCCCGGCCGAGGGCACGCCCGTCACGGAGCCGGTCGCCACATGGGCGACGGGCGCGGGCGGGACCGGGGCGGTGTTGGCCACCGCGTGCGCGTCGATCGTCTTGGGCGCGGAGTCCCCGATGCGCAGGGTGATGCCGTCGGCCCGGATACCGGTCACGGCGACGTCCCCCGAGGCCAGGGCGCGCAGTTCGGGGAAGGTCAGGTCGTTCAGCGCTTCGGCGTGGCCGACGGCGCCGCGGGCCATGGTGACGCCTTCTCCCATGCCGACGGTGTGCGGCACGCTCGTCGTTCCCGGGTGCACCCCGGAGACCACCTGGTCCATGTGCACCATCGGGGACGAGCCGTGCGCGTCGCGCAGCAGGTCGATGGCGGTGTGGCCGGGCAGCAGCAGATTGCTGTCGAGCCGTACGTGGCCGGCTGCGAGGTCCGCGTTGTGGACGAGCTGCGACCCGGCGGAGATGCCGGCGCCGTGGGTGAGCGGCACGCTCAGACCGCCCGGCAGCGTCGTCATGCCGTGCGGCAGCGGCGGGGTGACCAGGGACGCCCCGCCGACGCTCAGTCCGCCCGGGTGCGGCGCCCCGAGACCGGTGATGTGCAGGCCGGGCGCACCGCCGGCGTGGCCGACCACGGAGGGGGATCCGATGCCGTGCAGACCGCCGATGCTGAGCGCGCCCGAGCCGGGGTTCACCGCGGTGGGGACGCTGAGGGAGGCTCCCGGCGCGTGCAGGCCGTCGAGCCCGGCGCCGCGGATGGTGCCGAGCGAACCGATGCCGAGGTGGGCGAGGTTGACGGTGGGCATCGAGCCCAGGGCGAGGTGGACGAGGTTGGTGGTGCCGGCCGCGCCGAACCCCGCGCCCGGCCGGAAGAGCGAGCCCAGCGAGGAGTTGGGGCTGAACGTCCCCGGCGAGAAGTGCAGTCCGCCCGGCGACACCATCGGGGACGGCACCATCGTGCCGTGTCCGCCGCCCGCCAGCGGCGAGCCGAAGTGCAGCGCGGCGTCCGTGCGGCCCGCGTTGACGAGCAGTTCGTGCAGCTCAGGGTGGGGAATGCCCAGGACACGTTCGCCGAACGCGAGCCGGGCCGCGCCGCCGAAGCCGAGGACGCCGATCTCGGTGGCGTTGAGCGGCACGAGGGCGGCGATCCCGAACCGTCCCATCCGCTGGATGTTGACCAGCCCGTAGGTTCCGACCTTCGCCCAGTCGCCGACGACGTTCCCGGTGAACTTCACCCAGTCGCTGTGGATGGCGGTGACCATCGTGTTCCAGCCGCCCTTGGCACCGTTGCTGATCCCGCGCAGCAGGCCGGACAGGTCGATCTTGAGGGCGGGGCCGAGGTGGGAGCCGATCACCATGGGCGCGATGACGAACTTCGGCAGGCCGGTGAGCGTGGAGAAGTGGCCGATCTGCGACCAGATGTTCTTCCCGGCCATCGCCAGGCCGTTGACGCCACCCTTGAGGCTGTTGCCCAGCCCCTTCAGCAAGGCGCCGACGTTGATGCCCTTGGTCGTCGGGAAGAGCACACCGAGGAAGGCGAGTCCGAGCTCCAGACCGCTGGCCTTTCCCTGGCTGAACGAGACGATCGTCTTGATCAGCAGGACGGCGTTCATGCCCCAGGCGATGACGGCGAGGATGCCGCCGGTGAAGATCGCGAGCACCGACAGGATGATCGTCAGCCACTGGAAGACTTCCCAGAACAGGTCGCAGTCGCTGACCGGTTGGACCATCAGCTCGCCGGCCGTGTGCAGCTGCTTGCGCAGTTCCTTCGCCGCGGTGGACACGTCGCCCTTGGCGTCACTGGCGCGCTGCTTGAGGCCGGGCAGCTGCGCGTCGTCCTGCGGCAGCCCCTGCGCCGCGGACAACGCCTGGTCCGCCTCGGCCTGGGCGTTGGTGACGACGGTGCTGTAGGTGCGCAGCGCGGTCTCCGCCGTGTGGAAGGACTCCTCCACCCGCCCGACGAACTTGAACAGGTGGTCGTCGACCTTGTCGCGCAGCGCGTCGGCGGTCTTGCCGATGAAGCGCTGGCCGTCGCCGGCGGTGACCTGCAGTTCCTTCAGCCCGGTGTTGATGGTCCCGGCCGAGGTGGCGAGATCGCGCATCGCGTCGGCGACGACGGTGAGGGTGGCGGGGTCTCCCGGGGTGGGATCGCCGTCCAGGCCGAGCGCACTCCAGTCCCCTGGACGCGTTCCCACGTTCAAGCACCCCCTGGCGGCGATCGGCCGTAGGCAAGAGCCGGGCTCCACGGCACCGGACATCATGTCTACGCAGAGCGCGCCTGATCGGTTCACTCTGTGAACGACGTCACAGGCTGACGTCACAGGCCGCGGAGCCGGGTGTAATCCGGATCACTGAACCGTTCGGATCCCGGGTGCGTTTGATCTTACGTACGCGTCCCGTCCCCGACTCCGTCCCCCGGGAGTGGCTGTGCCCGACATCGCGGTCGACTACGAACTGCTCAACCAGGTCGCCCAGAAGGCCCGCACCCTCAAGGGGCAGGTCCAGGCGGCGCGCGAGGGCAAGCAGGACTACACGGTCAACGAGACCGGTGCGGCGTCGGTCTCCACGGCCATCCGCGCCTACTACTCCGTGTGGAAGAGCTCCTTCAAGCGCTCGGAGGAGAAGCTGGAGAAGCTCGGCAACCTCTACGACGGGGTGGCGCGGGGCTGGGCGGACTGGGACTTCCGGCTGGCCGGTGAGGCGAGCAAGCAGGAGGCGTCGCTCGCCGCGGATCTGTACACGACCCAGAAGAAGATCTGGGACGACTGGCAGGCGGCGGTCGCGGCCGGAAACGCCGACCCCAACGACCCGCACGCGCCCAAGCCGCCCGCGGACCGGCCCGGCACCTGGACCACCGACGACGGTCACGGCAACACCACCACGACCACGTACGAGTACGGCCCGGACGGCAAGCCGACGAAGATCACCACGACGCAGCACACGAACACCGGCCTGACCAGTACGGACACCACGAACTACCACGCCGACGGCACGTACGACTCGTCCGCCACCGATGTCTACGGCAATGTCACGACCACGACCGGCAACAGCCAGACCACCGAGTCGGGGAACACCAAGAACACCAACGACCACTTCACCAGCACCACCAAGGACCCCGACGGCAAGGAGAGCACGACCACGGGCACGACCACGTCGGTCTACGACACGACCACCGGTTACCGTGACTCGGACACCACCTACACCACCGTCGGCCCCGACAAGGACGGCAACCAGCAGACCGTGAAGGGCACCACGCACTCCTCGGTGGACCTCAACGGCCACGAGGTCGTCACGACCGTCGAGGTCAACGAGGACGGCAGCGGCACCAAGACCGTGGTGACCGACGGCCGGACCGAGGAGTGGAAGAGCGACAGCGCGGACCACGACAGCGGCTGGACGACGTCCGACGACGACTAGGGCCGGAACCGGCCCGACCCGTGAGCCGGGAACGGCACCACGGTCACCCCACAACCAAGGGAGCGCACCATGCCCGCAGGCAACATCAACCTTGACTACACCGAGATCCTGCGCGTCTCAGGCGTGATGAACCAGGCGGTCAACGACATCAACCCGCACCTGCTGTCGACGAAGACCTCCGTCGAAGGGCTGCTGGACAACGGCCTGTTCATGCAGCAGAGCAGTCCCGCGATGAAGGCCGCCTACGAGAAGCTGACGGCCTCGCTGCAGCAGGCCGTGGAGAGCATCAACAGCTTCGCGATGCAGTTCACCAAGATCAAGGAGTCCGTCGAGAAGATGGACGCCGACATCGCGGCCAGCACCAACCAGGCCTGACGGCAACGCGCGCGCCCGCGGCCACCTTTCCGGGGGGCCGGGGGCGCGCGCGTTTTCCGCGACAGGCCGACGACGGATCAGGCGTCGTCCGCCCGCAGCACCGTCTCCGGGACGAGCACCGACACCAGCAGACCCGACACCGGGTCGACGGTCAGCCCGCGGCCGGGCGTCGGCCGGCCGCGCAGCAGGTCGTACGGGACGCGGATGCCCAGCAGATCGCCCTCGGCCGGGGACTGCGGGGACAGCAGGACGCCCTTGCGGACCCGTCGTACCTGGCCCAGCCAGCCGATGCCCGCCGAGGTGAGGGTCGCCGCCAC